>DCTE01000143.1 GCA_002329405.1 Ruminococcaceae bacterium UBA1448
CGGCTGCGAAATCTTTTGAAATTCCGGTATCCGTAAGCGTTTCTTTTTTAGGACGTCCCGTTTTCTTTGGGGTATTGCCAAGATAGGATTTGATTATTTCCCATTGGGTATCTGTGACTCCATACCGTCTTGCCATAGTGCTATACTCCTTGGTGATTTAGGATTCTATTATACACAATACAATGATGGCTTTGTAAGATAAAAATTGTTATTATTCATTTATCTGAGCTTAGAAACACACCCGAAGTATTGTTATTAAATTCTTTTCGGAACTGGGATGGGCTGGTGCCCTTTTGCCGGGAAAACATTTTTGAAAAATAGCTCATATCGTTGAATCCGCAGTCGAGCGCAATCTCGGTAATACTGTCATTGGTTGTGGCCAGCATTTCACAGGCGGTTTCTACCCGGTAGAAGTTGACATATTCAATCGGTGTCTTTCCGGTCATACCGCGAAAAGCCCGGCAAAAGTATTTTGGCGACATTCCACATATTGTGGCCAGTTCGGTCAGGGTAATCGGCTGGTCAATATTTTTTCGGATGTACTGCAAAACATCCTTGAGTTTCTGAATCTGAACCCGATCTTTTACCGGAAGTTCCTCCTGCGCAGTTGCCGCAATAAATTCACCGATCAGTTGGCAGAGAAGTCCGAGTGTAATCCATTCGTATCCTTTGCTGTGGGTTTCCATCGCAGTAAAAATGCTGGTAATTTGCTGGGCAACCGCCGTATCTGGATGGTATACGCCAGTATAGATATCTGAGTTGGACAGAAAAATTGCGGCACTTTTGGCGTTAAATTTGATATGATGCAAAAATGACTGCAAATCAAAGACAATACAAGCATATTCGCAGTTTTGCGGGATACCACCGTGAACAGTTCCGGAACCGATCCAGGCACAGTCTCCTTGTCTCATCAGATACTTTTTCCCATCCATTGTAAGCTCAAAACTTCCCTGTCTGATCAAAATCATCTCGTATTCGATATGCCAGTGAAATGGCATCTGATAGCGCGGTTTTGTTTCGTTGACGCAATAAAGCTCAATCGGAAAATCGAGTGTTCCATGTTTTTTGTTTTCATACAGTTCACTGTATCGCATAGTGCACCTCAAAAGTGAATTATGTCATAGCAATTGGCTATAATTGACCAAGCAAAACAGTATTAAAAGAAATATAATACAAGTATAGGGTACCATACACAGTATTTAAAATCAATACGGCAGAAGATGAATTTATGGAAAATCTGGATTTAATTAAAGATCAGATTTGTGATGTCTGCCATAAGATGTGGCAGTTGGGCTGGGTGGCTGCAAATGACGGAAATGTCAGTGTTAAACTGGACGACAGCCGAATTATTGCGACTCCTACCGGTATGAGCAAATCTTTTATTACACCGGATAAGCTGGTTATTTTAAATGAAAAAGGTGAAGTACTGGAGGCGAAAGAGGGATTGCGTCCTTCCAGTGAGATCAAAATGCACCTGCGCTGCTATGAAAAAAGAGGCGATGTAAAAAGTGTTATTCATGCCCATCCTCCGGGAGCGACCGGCTTTGCAGTCGCACATAAGGCAATGGATATGTACAATATGATCGAAGACGTAGCGGTGATCGGTTCGGTTCCGCTCACTCCTTACGGTACGCCTTCAACAGTCGAGGTTCCCAATGCAATTGAGCCCTATCTGGAAGAACACGATGTCATGCTGCTGGAAAACCATGGTGCTCTCGCAGTTGGCAGCGACGTCATCACCGCTTTTTACCGGATGGAAAGTCTCGAATTGTGGGCGAAAATCACGATTAACGCAGTGATTCTCGGCGGCAGCTATGATATCAGCAGAGATAATATTCAAAAATTGATTGATCTGCGCGGTTATTATCGGGTGACCGGCAGACATCCCGGATATAAGAAGTTCAATCCGCCCGACGAAAAACTGAATAAGGGTGCTGAAAATGGGGACGAATGACAAAACGGTCGTTGCTTTTGACTTTGGGGCTTCCAGCGGACGGGCCATTAAGGCAGTATACCGCGATGGACAGATTCAGTATGAAGAAATTCACCGTTTTGATAATATCCCGGTGGAAAAGGACGGGCATATCTTTCATGATGTTGACATGATCATGCGGGAGATTCATACCGCGATTGAGCGTGCCGGAAAAATTGACGCACTGGCCTTTGATACCTGGGGTGTCGATTATGGATTGCTGGATGAATCGGGAGAGCTGCTGGAGCTTCCGTTTCATTACCGTGACCATCGAACGGATGACTGCCTGTCAGACGTATACGCGGTGATGCCTGCCGGAGAACTGTACCAGCATACCGGCAACCAGATTATGAACATCAACACCCTTTTTCAGCTGTTTTGTGATAAAAATCTTCCTGGGGCCAAGACGCTGCTGTTTATGCCGGACCTGTTTGGCTATTTGCTTAGCGGAAAAAAGGTGTGTGAAAAGACGATTGCTTCTACTTCCCAGATGTTTGATCCGCAGGCTGGCGACTGGAGCAGGGAAGTGCTGGACGCTTTCGGAATTAACAGCGCGCTGCTTCCCAAAATCTGCAAGAGTGGTACGGTGACCGGTGAATATAACGGCATTAAAGTAATTTCGGTTGCCGGTCATGATACGCAGAGCGCAGTTGCGGCAATTCCAAACATGGATGCCGATACGGCTTTTCTGTCATGCGGGACATGGTCGCTGTTTGGGTGTGAACTGGATGCACCTATTACTGGAAAAGAAAGTTTTGAAAGTGCACTTTCCAATGAAATGGGCGCAAACGGTAAGGTCAATTACCTGAAAAACATCACTGGCCTGTGGCTGATTCAGCAGATTCGCCGGGACTGCCGCCAGATGGGAATGGAATATTCCTATGCCCAACTGGAAAAGTTGGCACTGGAAAGCGAACCTTTCAGATGCTTTGTTGACCCGGATGCGCCGATGCTGTTTTCTCATGGTAATCTGCTGACAAAGGTGGCTGATTTCTGCCGTCAGACCGGCCAGTCGGAACCGAAGACGGTCGGCGAGATTGTGCGATGTGTGTATCAGAGCCTTGCCATGAAATACCGGTATGCACTTGAACAGATTGAACATTGTACATCAAAGCGGTTTATCCGGCTGGCACTGATTGGCGGCGGAACCAAAGACGGGCTGCTATGCCAGATGACGGCGGACAGTATCAACCGTCCAGTCCATGCCGGTCCGATTGAGGCAACGGCGCTGGGTAATATTATTTTGCAGTTGATTGCATTGGGTGAAATTAAAGATATTGAAGAAGGGCGCAGCATCATCGCCCGTACCGAAAAAATCAAACAGTATATTCCTGTACAGGAGCGTAACCAATGGGATGAGGCGTACAGCCGTTTCCTTGAAATTATGGACAGACAGTAAGGAGGACATATTATGAATTATCCTAAAATCGGTATCCGTCCGACTATCGACGGTCGTTGGGGCGGCGTTCGGGAAAGTCTCGAAAACCAGACGATGATGATGGCTCAAAACGCTAAAAAAGCCATTGAGTCCAAGCTCTGCTATCCAGATGGTACACCGGTTCAGTGCGTTATCAGCAATTCGACAATCGGCGGCGGTGCTGAAGCGGCTGCCTGCCAGGAACAGTTTTCCAAAGAAAATGTTGTCGCGACTCTGACCGTTACCCCCTGCTGGTGCTATGGTTCCGAAACGTTTGATATGGACCCTAAAACCATTAAAGCTGTCTGGGGGTTCAATGGAACTGAAAGACCTGGTGCGGTTTATCTTGCTGCGGTTCTGGCAGCTTATGCCCAGAAGGGACTGCCTGCATTCTCCATTTATGGACATGATGTGCAGGATATTGACGATCAGTCGGTTCCTGAGGATGTAGAACAGAAAATCCTGCGTTTTGCCCGTGCTGCCATTGCAGTTGGCTGGATGAAGAACAAATCCTATGTCAATCTGGGAGGCGTTGCGATGGGTATTGCCGGAAGCTATTGTGATGCAAGTGTCTTCCAGAAATATTTGGGTATCCGTGCCGAATGGGTGGATATGACCGAGATTTTGAGAAGAATCACGCTGGAAATCTATGACCATGAGGAGTATGAAAAGGCGATTAGCTGGGTCAAGGAAAACTGCCCGGAAGGCTTTGACTGCAACGCCGGAAAGAATCTGCCCGAGATCATTACAAAATCCAAAGTTGTTCCCGCTGATAAAGACTGGGAATTTATCGTCAAGATGACGCTGATTGTCCGGGATATCCTCTACGGAAACACAAAGCTGGATGAAATGGGCTGGCATGAAGAAGCACTCGGCAAAAATGCAATTGCTGCCGGTTTCCAGGGGCAGAGAAACTGGACCGACTGGCTGCCCAACGCCGACTTTACCGAAGCAATTATGGCCAGCAGCTTTGACTGGAATGGTCCTAAGGCTTCCACGCCTTTTGCAACCGAAAATGATACCCTGAATGGCATGGCAATGATGCTGGGCAATCTGGTGTCCAATACCGCACCTTGTTTCCATGACGTCAGAACCTACTGGAGCCCGGAAGCCTGTGAACGTGTAACCGGCAAAGCTCCCGAAGGACTGGCTGCAAACGGCTTTATCCATCTGATCAATTCGGGTGCAACAGCTCTGGACGGCAGCGGTGCCAGCATCGATGAAAACGGCAAACACTGCATGAAACCGTTCTGGGAAATGACCCAGGAGGATATTGACGCCTGCCTGAAAGCAACCGACTGGTGCCGTGCAAACTACGAATACTTCCGCGGTGGCGGATTCTCCAGCCATTTCAGATGCCGTGCCGAAATGCCGGTAACCATGCTGCGGATGAACATTGTCGAAGGGATTGGCCCGGTTTTACAGCTGGCCGAAGGATATACTGTCGATCTTCCCGATGAAATCCACAACACCATCGACGTCAGAACAGACAGAACCTGGCCGACAACCTGGTTTGTTCCCAAATTGACTGGCATGGGTGCATTCAAGGATGTTTACAGCGTAATGGCAAACTGGGGTGCAAACCACGGTGTTACCGTGTTTGGACATGTGGGCGCTGACCTGATTACGCTGGCTTCGATGCTTAGAATCCCGGTGAATATGCACAATGTCGACAGCGACAGGATCTTCCGTCCTCACTGCTGGGCAGCGTTTGGAACCGATGATCAGCAGGCTGCCGATTACAAGGCCTGCGAAACGTATGGACCTCTTTATAAATAAATCTATTATCGTATAATTTGACAGGCACGGCACTCGGCTGTGCCTGTATCATTGTATAGCGAAAACCACCCGATAGTCGCGTGGTTCAAAAAATCTTATGCGATGAATAAAACAAAAAAAATCCTAATGTGTTAAAATAAGAGCGTGACCTGCCAGTTACGCACAATAAAACACATTGTTGCGACGCGTTTCTTTATCTGCTGGATTTTTGCGTGGACGTCCTTTGGGCAGTGGAATGTATCCGGCAGCGATGAGCCGAGTCTTGTGATTTTGATGTTTCACCAATCCTTTTACCTGTGCCTTGGTTAACCCGTAGCTTTCAGCAATTTCTCGGTTTGTCTCTTCGTTTGCTTTTCGGCGAAACACTTCTTCGTAAGCGTAAAATTAATCGGCGGCTTGAGAGACTTTTGTGAATATGGGATAATATCTCCATA
>DCTE01000209.1:0-9539 GCA_002329405.1 Ruminococcaceae bacterium UBA1448
ATACCCATCGTATGGTCGTCGACGACGTTTGCGAAGTTATAGGTCGGCATGCCGTCGGTTTTAATCAGAATCTGGTCATCCAGTTCGGAGTTGTTGACGGTGATATCGCCAAAAACCTCATCATGGAAGGTCGTAGTGCCTTCCTTCGGGCACTTCTGGCGGATAACGTAAGGAATGCCGGCAGCCAGCTTCTCAGCGACCTCTTCCTTGCTCAGGTTGCGGCAGTGGCCGTCATATTTGGGGACCATGCCGGATGCGGTCTGGATCTTGCGCATCTCTTCCAGACGGTCCTTGTCGCAGAAGCAGTAATAAGCATGTCCCAGCTCTACCAGCTTTTCAGCATAAGCCTTGAACATGCCCATCCGCTGGCTCTGGACGTACGGGCCGACCGGGCCGCCGATATCGGGGCCTTCGTCCCAGTTGAGGCCGGTCTTGCGCAGGGTGTTGTAAATAATATCGACCGCGCCTTCGACATAACGTTCCTGGTCGGTGTCCTCGATACGCAGGATAAAAGTACCGTTATGTTTTTTGGCGATCAGGTAGGTGTACAGCGCAGTACGCAGGTTGCCGATATGCATATAACCGGTCGGGCTGGGTGCGAACCGGGTTCTGACGGGTTTATTGTTTTCCATCGTTGGAGTCTTCCTTTCCTCTATACAAAATACCTCTGTCTGAGCTGATGTTTTCCCGCAGAAAACACAAGGTTGACAAAGTACATCCAGTTTATTTTACCCTGTTTGCCCCGGAATGTCAATACAAAACCGCGACAATCCTTGACGAACCGGCATTCAGGCTGTACAATAAAATCAAGCAATTTACAGGGAGGGTTTTACCATGTTCTTCCGCGGCAAAAAACATCCGGCCCCCGGCAAAATCACCTATGACCCGTCTGCCATGTCCCCCGCCATCCATGCCAGCATCTGTACCGGCGAACAGACGGCAGGTTTTATCAGCCGGGAAACCGGGGCCTTTACCGGCGTCATGCTGATCAATTCCCCCGAGGACAGGAAACAGTTCTGTAAAGAGTTCGGCGTCCGGGACGCGGATATCAAAATTATTTATTGACCAAGGGAGAAATATTTGCTATGAACGTTCCAAAATATAATGAACTTTATAAACCTTTATTGCAATGTCTCGCTGATGCCCAGCCACACAGCTATAAAGATATCCGTGCACAGCTGGCCCAACTTCTTCATCTTTCAGCAACAGACATTAATGAACTTCTCCCCAGTGGAAGACAAACCTTCTTTGCTAACCGTATCGGATGGGCAAGTACATATTTGAAAAAAGCTGGGTTAATTGAAAGCCCTAAAAGAGGTTTCTTACAAATTACTACTGACGGAAAAGAGATGCTTTCTAATCACCCCGACCAATTGAATAACGTATATCTGCAACAACATTTCCCAACTTTTGCAGCTTTCATATCCACACAAAATTCCGATTCTGCCGATGTAAATAATAATCTCACCAGTTCTGAAACTCCTGATGACCTTCTGGAAAATGCGTATTCCTCGATTAATCAAAAACTATCTGATGATTTAATGACAGAAATTATGAAACTTGACCCCATTACCTTTGAAAAAATGGTATTGGATTTACTCGGGAAAATGGGGTATGGCCGTTTCTCACGTTTAACAACGCCTGCTTCAAATGACGAGGGTATTGACGGAATTCTGATGGAAGACAAATTGGGATTCAATCTGATCTATATCCAAGTCAAACAATGGAAGTCCGACCATATTGTAAGTCGACCGGATATTCAATCCTTTGCAGGCGCTCTTGTTGGGAAAAATGGGAATGGTCTTTTTATTACAACTTCTTCCTTTTCTCAGCCTGCAATTGACTACGCAAAAAAATGTCGCATTATTTTAATTGATGGCAAGAAACTGACCCAATATATGATTGAATACAATTTCGGCGTCCATACAAAAAAAATTTTTGAAATAAAAGAAATTGATTCTGATACATTTGATAGTTATCAGGAATTGTAACTTCAATGAAATCAGCCCGTTTTCAGCTTCCACCGAAAACGGGCTGTTCTTTTCAGGCTCCGCGCCTGTCCCTGCTCCACATCCATCCAAAATACGCTGCACAAATGACAATCGAAATCAGCGAAGCAGCCGGGGCTGCAATCCCCATCGGAGTCAAGCTCCCCGAAGTCACCCGGCTCATCAGCCAGGTCACCGGGATTCTGACCGCAAAGGTCGCAACCATCGAATGGGCAAAGCAAACAATCGACCGGCGTCTCGCATTCAGGTACGCATTCATGCAAAATACAAAGCTGACCAGGATGCAGTCAATCGAATAGGTGCGGACATATTCCGCCCCTGACTGGATAACCGCCGGGTCACCCGTAAAGATACCGACCAGCAGATCGGGGATCAGCTGGCTGAGCAGGCAGATCACGCATCCGCAGACCAATGAAAAGACGATCCCCCACTTCATCGAACTGCGGGCGCGATCGTCCCGCCCGGCGCCGATATTCTGGGAAGCCATCGTCGCAACTGCCGACGAAAACGCGCCCGGCACCAGAAACGCAAACCCCATCAGCTTTTCGACAACGCCAACCGCTGCCGACGCAATGACCCCCAGCGTATTGATGATCGCCGAGATTGCCAGAAACGAAACATTGACCAGCACGTCCTGCAAGGCGAGCGGGACGCCGACCTGCAAAATCGCGGTCAGTTCCTTTTTCCGCGGTGCAAAATCATTGCGGTGCATTTCCACATGAAAACCGCCCCGCAGCATATGCGTCAATGCACAGATGAAGGACACCCCCTGGGCCGCAACCGTCGCGACCGCCGCACCTGCTGCCCCCAGCTTCAGAAAACCGGTCAGCAGAAAATCCAGTACAATATTGACCACGCAGGCAATCGAAATGAAAATGACCGGCGTCTTCGAGTCCCCCAGTCCGCGATAGATACTGCTGACCGCGTTATACCCAACGATAAACGGCAGACCGGCACAGCAGATAAAGACATACTGCCTTGCATACGCCACCGCTTCGGCAGGCGTCATCATCACCGCGACCATCCCGTTTGTCCCCAGCAGCATGACCGGCGTCAGAAATACCGCGATCGCGATAAACAAAAAGGTCAAGTTGCCGACAGCCCGTGCGACGCCCGGCTGGTTGTTTTCGCCGATCCTCCGCCCGATCAGCACCGTTCCGCCCATCGAAATCCCCTGTACCAGTGCCGTCACCGTCATCATCAGCTGGGAACCGATCGAAACCGCCGATACCGCTGCTGAATCGGCATACTGCCCGACGACAAACAGGTCGACCGCCCCATAAACCGCCTGTAGGAAGCTGGCCGCCATAAAGGGCAGCGCAAACTGCAAAAGCGCCGAGGCAATCCTCCCGGTAATCAGCCTGTTTTCCTTTTCCGTCATGCAAATTTCCGTCCTTTCTGCTGTCGTTTCCATCGGTATCCAAAAAAGCCGGACAAGACAACGGGACTCTCACCCGCCATCTTATCCGGCTTTGCCATATCCCAAAATGTATGGACGCCTCCGATGAACAGTTTTATTTTAACAAACTCCGACTTTATTGTCAAGAGCATACATCATGGCAGCATTTGCAAAGACAGTGGAAAGATTTTTATCTTAACCATCGGTACAAAATTTTGTTATAAAAATCCTGTAATATCTGTTGACAAGTGTACTTGGCAATACTATAACAAAGATATGCAAAGAAAACTTGGCAATATTGTTTGGAGGTTTCTAATATGAACAGGGACGAAATTTTAGCAAAAAGCAGAGCAGAAAACAAAAATAAGGACATATATGAACAAGAAGTCCTAAAGAAGGCAGGTAAAAGTGCAGTCATTGTCCAACTGGTTTTGGCGGCTGTCTTTTTCGCAACACAGATTTTTGTAGGCAAAGGCATAAACTGGGGACTGTGGGCACTTGTCTTCAGCACAAATATGACGATCTCCTGGGTAAAATATATCAACCTGCATCGTCAGCGCGAACTTGCGACGGCAATTATCTATACGATATTTGTATTTGTAATGTCCGGGTATTACATCTATAACCTCATTATATCTTCCGCAGTCCTGTAAGGCGGTGGAAAATATGGATGATAAGCTGATATTAAAAAATCGCCTCAGGGAAATTCGGACAAAATTAAAGATATCACAAAGCCAACTGGCAAATATGGTTGGCGTGTCCCGTAACACGATCAGTTCCATCGAAACTGGCCAGTTCAATCCGACAGCAAAACTGGCACTGATTCTCTGTATTGCACTGGATAAAAAATTTGAAGATATATTCTACTTTTGAAGCTATTTGATCTGCCTGCTCAGAAGAATGGGCGTTTTTAAAAATAGCAAAAGGCACTGCCATCTGCGGACAGCGCCTTTTATTTTGGATAGTCAAAAAATGTCGTAACTACAAAAGCTTTATCAATCTACACCTGAACCATCTTTTGTAACAGTACCAGATCTTCCGGTGCATTGACGTTAAAATGCACCGTCTCAAACCCGGTCCCGGCAAGCGGAATGACCCGGACCGGCACCCGTTCCAGCAGTCCCATCAGCCGCCGCTCTCCATTCTGGAGCATCTGCCTGATAACTGGCAGGCAATCCCGATGATAAACTGCACCGAGCGGCTGAAGCCGCCCATCCGGTGTCTGGCTGATGGTCAGCCCCTCACCCGCCCGCTCCATCATAAAACGAACGAACGCTTCGGTGATCAGCGGGGTATCACAGGCCGCAGCAAACAGCGCGTCACATCCGGTAACGGATAACCCGGCGTAGATTCCGCCCAGCGGCCCGCATCCGGCAAACTCTTCATAAACGGAACGAAAACTGCTTTTTCCCGTGCCTGCGTACAGTTTTTCCGGCAGAAAGTCCATCGCTTCTTCTACCCACTGCAAAAAACTTTTGCCGTCCAGCAGCAGACATCCTTTATCTATACCGCCCATCCGCCGGCTTTTGCCACCGCCTAAAATCAGCCCGCCGCAGTCTTCAATCCGCATCCGCCGCCCTCTTGATCTCAACCAGTATCGAATGCTGGGTATTGCCGTGGGAGAGCGGGGTCGGATGGCTGGAGGTCAGGACGTTGATTGAACCGTCCCGGTCCCGGCCTTTCCGGTCGGGTGCATACCAGGCCCCCTGTGAAATCGCCGCCGCTCCTCTCACAATCCGATCGGTAATCTTCACCGGCAGCAGGGTTTCCCCGCGGTCATTGTACACCCGTACTGTCATCCCATCCGTCAGCCCGCGCGCCTTCGCGTCCTCCGGGTGCATCCAGACGCACTGCGGGTCAAGCGCGGCAAGCGCAGGGTTTTTGTCATGAACCGAATGACAGCGGCGCTTGGTGTGCCAGCCGATCAGCTGGAGCGGATAGCGGGCAATCGCCGGGTCGGCGATTCCCTCCCGGCCGGGGAGGAAGTTTGGCAGCGGCGAAACATACTCGGAAAATGTCCCATCGTAAATTTCCCGGGAAAAAATCTCAATCCGCCCGCTTTCGGTCGGGAAAGGATGGGCAACCGGGTCAGTCGTTTCCTTCTCAAACGCGACGTGGGGCGGCAGCGGTTTATAGCGGTAAACGCCGTTTGGCTTGGCTTCATCATAGGGCGGCAGTTCCGGTTCCTTTTCCCGCAGATCATCATAAATCGCCCGGAGCCACTCATCCGTCGTCCGGCCGAGGGAAAATGCTTCGTACAATCCCAGTTTTTTTGCGACCTCGCACAGCCAGTCATATTCAAACCTGCTCTCCCCGACCGGCTGGCACACCTTATTGATAAACCCGACGAAATCCCCCACCATCCAGGGCGTCACCAGGTTATCCCCTTCAAACAGGCTGGTCCCGGGCAGCAGGATATCGGCAAACTTCGCGCTCGCCGTCATAAACAGGTCGCTGACGACGATAAACTCGACCTTGCTCTCGTCCTGCAAAATACGGGCGGTTTCGTTGATGTTGCCATGCTGGTTGATTAGCGCGTTGCCGCCGAGGTTCAGAATCATTTTGATCGAACCGGGCAGATGCACCTCCGGGCTGCGTTTCCCGTCAAAGGTCACCCCGTCCAGCCCGGTCAGCTTTTCTCCGCAGTCAGCCGCCCGGCTCCAGCTAAAAACCGGAATCTCATACTTGCAGGGATTTTCCACCCGCGGCAGATGGGGCTGTTCATGCCGCTGGATGTATCCCGGCCCGCCTGCCCAGCCGCCGCTTACCCCGACGTTCCCGGTCAGCGCCGCCAGCATGATGCCGCCGCGGGTGACCTGTTCGNNGCTGGGGGCCGTATCCCTGAATCAGCGCAGCAGGACGGGCTGCTGCATATCGTTCCGCCAGCCGGATGATCGTTTCTTCGGGAATGCCGGTAATCGCCGACGCCCATGCAGGCGTTTTTTCGACCCCGTCCCTTGTCCCCATCAGGTAGTCAAAATAACAAAGGGTGTGGTCTATTCCATCCGGCATACTATCCCGGTCAAACCCGAGGGTGCACCGGCTGACAAAATCCCGGTCGTACAGCCCGCGGGTATAAATCCACCAGGCCATCCCGTCCGACAGGGCAGCATCGGTCCCGGGACGTATCCCAATCCATTCGGCGTCCAGTTTCAATGCGGTATCATTTTTGCGCGGGTCGATGACAATGACCGGAATCCCCTTTTCCCTGGCCTTTTTGAGCCAGAACATCTGCCCGTCAAACACCGTCTCCGCCGGATTATGCCCCCAAAGGATGATCAGCTTTGCGTCCAGCAGGGTATCATAGCTCGAACCGGTCATATTGGTGCCATACATATACGGCGTTACATAGGAAACACAGGCGGTCGAGTAGGAATTATAAAAATCCAGAAATCCGCCGTCCAATGCCAGCAGCCGTTTTGCCAGTCCCGGCCCACGGAAAACAGCCGACGAACCGGTCGCATAATGAACATACCGGGAGGCCGGGCCATACTGGTCGCGGATACGGACCCATTCGGAAGCGATGGTATCGATCGCCTCGTCCCAGCTGATCGGGACAAACTTCCCCTCGCCGCGTTTTCCCACCCGTTTCATCGGGGTGGTCAGCCGGTCGCGGAAAAAAGTCTGATGATAATGGATTCCACGTGCGCAGGCGGTCAGCGGCGTCTCGGCAGCATGCGGGTCGGCAGGCTCGGTCGAAATCCGTCTGATCTGACCGTCCTGAACATGCAGGTGCAGCAGGCACCGGCCGCCGCAGTTGCCCATCCCCATCGTATGAATGATCTGTTCTTTTTCCATCGCGCATCCTCCCGCCGGTATGATTGATCTGGCATTATGATACCATAACTGTCAAAGCGGCGCAAGCCATCACATACAAAACGCGCCGCGGTTTATTCCCACGGCGCGCCAGTATGCGTTTATGACAGGGCAGCAATCAGCGGCATTTTGCCAGCAGTTCTTCCCATTTTTTATCGACATATTTCTGTGCTTCTTCGATGGTCCACTCATTACCCGGCTTGAAGCAGTGTTTAAACCGTCCCTGCAGCCGCATGAATTCTTCGACCGGCAGCTTCTGCTTCGGCTCATAGGTCAGCTTCCAGACGCCGTTTTCCACCTCATACAGCGGCCAGACACAGGTCTCGACCGCCATCTTGCAGATCTTGGCGAAATCCGATGCGTCATACTGCCAGCCGCGCGGGCAGGGCGACAGGACGTTGACAAAAGCAGGGCCTTCGGTATGAATTGCCTTGTATGCCTTTTCATGGAAATCCTTCATGTTGCCGATAAAGGTCGTCTGGGCAGCATACGGGATGCCATGGGAGACGATAACCTGCGTCAGGTCCTTTTTGTTCTGAACCTTACCGGTCGAGCAGGTTCCGGACGGGGTGGTCGTCGCGTTGGCAAAACGGGGAGTCGAGGAAGAACGCTGGATACCGGTGTTCATGTACGCCTCGTTGTCGTAGCAGAAGTAGGTATAGTCATGCCCTCTCTCCATCGCACCCGAAAGCGACTGCAAACCGATATCATAGGTACCGCCGTCGCCGCCAATTGCCAGTACTTTGATCTTGTCATCGGGGGAAATCTTGCCGCGTTTTTTCAGCACTTTGATCGCTGTCTCAACGCCGCCTGCAACTGCCGATGTATTCTCAAATGCAACGTGGATGTAAGAATCGTCCCACGCGGTAAACGGATACAGGAAGGACGAAACCTCCAGGCAGGAAGTCGCATTGCAGATGACCGCCTTCTCGTCCGGGTCGAGCGCACGCAGCATCGCACGCGCAGTTACACCGGCACCGCAGCCCGCACAGAGACGGTGTCCGCTGGCAAACCGTTCCGGTTTGGCCAGCTCCTGTTTCAGATTATAGCCCATTGTCAGTTCCTCCTTTACACCGTCGGTTCGCGCAGATCGCGCTGACCCATATGGTTGTATACCGGGCCGCGTTCTCCCGTCTCAATCATCTTCAGCAGCCGGGCATATACCCGTCCGATATCTTCCGTTGCACAGTCGCGTCCGCCCAGCCCGTAAACGACGTCAATCATCATCGGACGCTTTTCGAGATCATAGCAGGCACTTCTGACCTCATAAAACAGCGGGCCGCCGTCCGCCGCGAAACCTTCCGACTTATCCATCACCGCGACCGCCTTGACATGCGCCAGTGCCGCCGCCAGTTCCTCCGCCGGGAAAGGCCGGAAAACACGGACCTTGATCATACCGACCTTTTTGCCCTCGGCACGCAGCGCGTCGACTTCCGCCCGTGCGGTACCGGCAGTCGAGCCGATCACAACAATCGCGGCTTCGGCGTCTTCCATCTGGTATTCTTCAAAAAAGCTGTACTTTCTGCCGGTCATCTTTTCAAACGCTTGGGCAACTTCAAGGATACGCTTTTTCGCGTTCTTCATTGCTTCGGCCTGCTGTACCTTATGTTCCATATAATAAGGGCAGGTGTCATAAGGCCCAACCGCCAGCGGCTGTTCCCTGCCGACCAGCGCGGCTTCCGGGTTATATTCGCCGACAAAACCCTTGACCAGCTCATCCTCGACCAGTTCGATGTTCTCGACCGCATGGGAGGTGATAAAACCATCCTGGCAGACCATGACCGGCAGCCGGACATCCTGATCTTCACCGATCGGCATCGCCTGGAGATAGTTGTCGTATGCTTCCTGGTTATTCTCAGCGTACAGCTGAATCCAGCCGGCATCCCTTGCGCCCATCGAGTCGGAATGGTCGTTGTTGATGTTGATTGGGCCGGTCAGCGCACGGTTGGCAACCGCCATCACAATCGGCAGCCGCATCGAAGCCGCTACATACAGCACCTCATACATATAAGCAAGCCCGCAGGAAGAAGTCGCAGTGATCGCACGGGCACCGGCTGCTTCCGCGCCGATACAGGTGGACATCGACGAATGCTCCGACTCAACGGTGACAAACTCGGTGTCGACCTTGCCGTCCGCCGCGTACTGTGCAAAATACTGGGGGATCTCGGTCGAAGGGGTGATCGGAAAAGCGGCAAAAACATCCGGGTTGATCTGCTTCATCGCAAATGCAACCGCTTCATTGCCGGAAAGACGTTCACGAATAGCCATTACTTTTCTTCCTCCTTTTCCATCCGAATTGCGCCGAAGGGACATAC
>DCTE01000209.1:9559-13132 GCA_002329405.1 Ruminococcaceae bacterium UBA1448
CCCGCTTGCCGTCCTTGACCGGGATGGAGCCGTCGGGACAATAGGGCGCGCACAGCAGGCACTGTTTACATTTTTCTGCCTCCCAGACCGGCAGGTTGGAACGCCAGTCGCCGGTTTTGACCACCCGGGAGGTGCCGCCGCCGCAGATCTCGCCGCCCGGCGTCAGCTCCTGCCAGGCGCAGGATTCATGAATATCGCTAGCCTTGATCATCTTGTTCATTCCTTTCTGTCGCGGGCGGGATCAGCCTTCCCGTACCTGCTGCATCGCCATCTGCAATGCGTTCATATTCCCCTCGATCACCTGGGGTTTGGTTGCAAATTTATGCTGGAAAGAAGCCCGCATATCCTGGACAAACCGTTCCGGTTCGACTACCCCCGAAACCTTGACGACCGCCGCCAGCATCGGCGTATTCGGGAAATACCGTCCCAGCGCTTCTTCCGAAATCTTCCGCGCGTCAATCGTGCAGACCCTGCCAGCATACCCTCTCAGCAGCGGGCGCAGCTCCTCGGGCNNGTTGATGATGATGGCGCCGGTTTCCTTCAGGCCCGCCGTAACGTCAACGCTCTTCAGCAGCGTCTCATCGACAACGACAACATAATCCGGGTGATAGATATTGGAATGAATGGTGCAGCGGGTATCGCTGATCCGGTTATAGGCGGTAATCGGCGCCCCCATCCGTTCGGGGCCGTACTCCGGGAACCCCTGCACATATTTGCCCGACGCAAAAGCGGCATCGGCCAGCAGCAGGCAGGCGGTCTTCGCGCCCTGTCCGCCGCGGCCGTGCCAGCGGATTTCAGTCATGGTGCTCATGCTTGATCGTTTCCTTTCTGTTTGGATGTCTGTCCTTGTATTGCGCACAATCTACAGGTGGACTGTCCACCGTGGCACTTGTCCGACAACTAGAATGGTTCTATTATAATCCCATTTTCTGCCTTTGTCAACCAGATTCTCCGGCTTTTTTACATTTTTCTGTCGGAACAACCGTACAGCAGATGATTTCAAGGGAAAATGTGTCCGTCAGGAATGGACTGTACTTTGCCCCCCGCATTCATTCCGTCCAAATTTTTGAAGATTTTTTGTCCAGAATTGGCAAATGATTGGCTAATGGCTTCCTTTTCATCCCGAAATCCGAAAAAAACCGGCCTGAAACCATTGTCAGACCGGTTTAATAATAGCAAAAGTGTCTTTTCTTAAAAAACAGATGTATCTGCCTGAAAAATCATTCGGCCGTCTCCGTNNCTGTCCCGGATAATCCCGCAGATAACCGGTCGCAGCCGCGCCAGATCTTCCGGCTCCCCCCGCATGACCGACGAGTAGGCAACGCTGCCGCACATCGACACCAAACAATATACCCGCCGGATCAGCTCCTCTTCATCCCTCCCGGTTTGTTCCGCCTGGAGGCGCAGGTCGTTGCGCAGCGACTGNNNNGCGGGTTGCCGGTGGCATTCATCCGCTCCCGGAAGGCGGGCCAGCGAAACCCCCGCTCGATAAATCCGAGCAGCGGCTTGTTATCTGCCAGAAAATCCAGCAGTGCTTCCGCCAGCAGGGTCATATCCTCCGCAAAATCCCCTGTACGCACCGCGCACATCTTNNTATGACGATGATGACCGCCGTGACGATATCCTGTTTATCCCGGAAATAGAGGTAAAAGGTCCCCTTGGCAACACCGGCGGCTGTGGTAATATCCCCGACACTGGTATTTTCCGTCCCCTGTTTCAAAAACAGGGTATAGGCAGCCTGCATCAGCGCAGCCTTTTTCTTCTGCTTTTTCAGCTCAATCTTCATCGCTTATTTCAGCAGTCCCTGCATTTTCAGATGGTGATACAGAGCACCGACCATATTGGCTTCATTGTGGAAGGTGCAGGGACAGATATGCACCTGCGGATAAAAGGCGGAATACCGGGAGAGCGGATTGTTTGCATTGAGGTTTTCCGCCTTCTTTTGCAGCATCTCGAGCAGCATCGGTTCGCGGGAAATCCCGCCGCCGATTGCCACGACATCCAGATCCAGCAATGCCGTCATATTATATGCCTGGCCGACAATCTCGTCGCAGGTCTTATCCAGTACCGCCATGACCACCGGGTCACCCTCCCGGGCCAGCTCAAACACCTTGAACCCGTCCACCTCAGACGGCTGCAATCCCTTGGCATAAGCGACCTTCATGCACATCCCCATCGCCGAATCAGAGGAAAAACCGGACGCCATGTTCAGCGGATTGGCGATGTCGTTGGTCATATAGCTCATTTCGCCGGCCGAGAAACGGCGGCCGCGGACAATCTTCCCGTCGACAATAATCCCGCCGGCAATCCCTGTCCCCAGCGCGATCACGGCACCGTTCTGCACCCCTTGCAGCGCGCCCTTCCAGTATTCGGCCAGCACCGCGCATTTGCCATCATTTTCCAGCGTACAGGGAATACCAAAATGATTGGTCATGATTTCCCCCAGCGGCTGCCCGGCCGCAAACAAAAACGCGCCGCCCGAATAGCAGTACCCTTTTTCTGCGTCGTTTACGCCGGGAAAACTCATGGCGATGCCATCCACTTGGCCTTTTAATGGCTGGTAAACCGTATCCAGCAAGGCCAGATACTTCTCAACAGAATCCAGCTCCCCTTCAATTGAAATATCCTTTCCTGCTGACCGTTCGGCCATTGCAGCGGTATTGAGCGAATTGGTCGGGATCTTGGGGAGCATCTCGAGAATGTTTCCCTCTCCGTCCATCAGGCTGGGTTTGATAAAAGTGCCGCCGTTGTCGATTACAAGATATTTTGCCATATTGATCACCGTTCCTGTGTATTTATACAAATTTGCATTTTAATTGTAACATTTTCTGCCCATTTTTGCAACAGGTTTTTCAATAGATTCAACAGCCAGTGCTACTGCTGAAATCCGGCACGCAGACGCTCCAGTGCTTTTTTCTCGATGCGCGAAACATAGCTCCGGCTGATTCCCAGCTTTTCAGACACCTCCAGCTGGGTCTGGGGGCGGCCGCCCGTCAGCCCGTACCGGAGGGTAATAATCATCCGTTCCCGGGGGGTAAGGGTTTCCCGTACCAGCTGGTGCAGCTTTTCGCTGTCCATCTTGAGGTCGACCGCTTCGGCGATATCCGTTTCATCGGCAATCAGGTCGAACAGGGTCAGCGGGTTGCCGTCCCGGTCGGTTTCGATCGGGTCATGAATGGAAACATCGTTGCTGTTCTTTTTGAGGGAGCGAAAGTGCATCAAAATCTCATTGGTCACACATTTGGCCGCATAGCTGGAAAAGCGGATCTGCTTTTCCGGTGAAAAGGTCTCGACCGCTTTGATCAGCCCGATGCAGCCGATCGAAAACAGGTCATCCCCGCTCCCAGAGCGGGCATATTTGCTGACGATGTGGGAAACCAATCGCAGGTTATGTTCGATCAGTTTATCCCGTGCGGCCTTTTTCTCGTCGCCGCTCCCCTGCTCCATCTGGACGAAAAGGGCCGCTTCCTCCTGTCGGGAAAGCGGCCGCGGAAAGGACAGCCCCCTGTCGCCGCGCTCGGCATGCAGGGCAAGAAACGGAAACCGCATAAACAGTTGCAGCAATAACCACAT
>DCTE01000178.1:0-16938 GCA_002329405.1 Ruminococcaceae bacterium UBA1448
ATGGGTGCTTCCAAGGTGCGTGACCTTTTTAAGCAGGCAAAGGAAAAGGCACCCTGTATTGTTTTTATCGACGAGATCGACGCAATCGGCCAGAAACGTGACGGGCGTCTGAGCAGCAACGACGAGCGGGAACAGACACNNCCTGGCGGCCACCAACCGCCCCGAGAGCCTGGACCCCGCCCTGACCCGTCCCGGACGGTTTGACCGGCGGGTTCCGGTTGAACTGCCCGACCTGAAAGGGCGTGAGGCGATCCTGCGGGTCCATGCGAAGAAGATCAGGCTGGAACCGGGGGTTGATTTTTTGAAAATTGCCCGGATGGCTTCGGGTGCTTCCGGCGCAGAACTGGCGAATATCGTCAATGAAGCGGCACTGCGAGCGGTGCGGGATGGACGCAGCCAGGTGACACAAGCAGACCTGGAGGAGAGTATTGAGGTTGTCATTGCAGGCTATCAGAAGAAAAATGCGATTCTGACCGATGAAGAAAGAAAAGTTGTTGCTTATCATGAGGTCGGTCACGCATTAGTCGCGGCGAAACAGTCCAACTCGGCTCCCGTGCAGAAGATCACGATTGTCCCCCGCACTTCCGGTGCGCTCGGGTATACGATGCAGGTAGAGGACGGTAACCATTATCTGGTCAGCCAGCAGGAACTGGAAAACAAGATCGCGACCCTGACCGGCGGCCGTGCAGCGGAGGAATTGGTCTTTCATTCGGCTTCGACCGGTGCTTCCAACGATATTGAGCAGGCGACCAAGCTCGCCCGTGCGATGATCACCCGGTACGGCATGAGCCCGGACTTTGACATGGTCGCGCTGGAAACTGTCAGCAACCAGTACCTGGGCGGAGATACAAGCC
The DNA here is from genome assembly GCA_002329405.1 of Ruminococcaceae bacterium UBA1448. GTDB lineage: Bacteria > Bacillota > Clostridia > Oscillospirales > Ruminococcaceae > Faecivivens. The sequence goes on from DCTE01000178.1 coordinate 855, forward strand.
TTGCCTGCTCGGCTGAAACCCAGACCGAGATTGACAGGCAGGTGGTCGGACTGGTCAGAAAACAGCATCAGAAGGCCGTTCAGATTCTGGAAGAAAACCGGCAGAAACTGGATGAGATTGCAAATTACCTTTATGAGAAGGAAACGATTACCGGCGAAGAATTTATGCGGATACTGAATCAGCCGGCATAACGTTTACAGGCGGAGGTCTGAAGTGGGCCTCCGCTTTTTTCTGCCATCCGGCAGGAAATTTGCCCGAAACTGTTATGTTTTTGCTCAAAAAGGCGTTATAACAAGGAAAGGTTTTAGAAATTCTTGACATTTATGCAACTTTTTGTCAAAATAAAGTGTAATCATAATAGAGGGGTGGTTTTCGATGAAAAGATTCAGGATCCTTCTTTTGGCAGTTGTTTTGATTGGCGCACTGGGTGTGATGATCGCAGTCCCAGTTTCTGCACCTGATGAGGACAGCCCGTCAGTTTCCAATACAGCGGCAGACAGCAAAGCGGTAGAGACTTCTGATACCCCTGGCCTGACAGCCAGCGTCCCACAGGACGGGATATCTGCCCAAAGCGGTGAGAATGGTTATGATCTTTCAGGAGAAAAGCAAACTGGCCTGCAATATATCGACGGTAAGGCGTATATTTTTGATGAAAGCGGCGAAATGTGCAAAAGCGGCTGGTATTCGGCGGAGGGCAGTTCGTTTTACCTCAATGACAACGGCGCCGGGGTGGTCAAATGCTGGCGGCTGGGAGAGGACGGCAAATACCGTTACCTGAAAGCTGACGGAACAATGGCGGTCAATGAGTGGATTATTGATTACGGGATGATCTATTATGTCGGGGAAGACGGCAAAAAATTTACCGGTTCGCAAACCATCGGCGGCGTTACCTATCAGTTTGATGAAGACGGCGTGCTGGTGAGCGGGCTGATCGGGTTGCAGTACATCAGCGGCAAGGCCTATATTTTCGATGAAAACGGTCATATGCAGAAGAGCGGCTGGTATACAGCTGACGGCGATTATTTTTACCTGAATGATAACGGGGCCGGCGTCGTCAGCTGCTGGCGGCTGGGTGAAGACGGCAAATACCGCTATCTGAAAGCCGATGGCAAGATGGCGGTCAATGAATGGATCGTCGATTACGGCGATACCTATTACGTCGGGGAAGACGGCAGGAAATTGACCGGAACCCAGACGATTGACGGACAAACCTGCATCTTTGATGCCGACGGCGTGCTGATCAGCGATACGATCATCACCGGCCTGCGGTATATCGACGGTAAGGCCTATATCTTTGACGAAGCGGGCGTCATGTGCAAGAGCGGCTGGTATACAGCCGGCGGAGACTCCTTTTACCTGAATGATAACGGGGCCGGCGTCGTCAGCTGCTGGCGGCTGGGGGAGGATGGCAAATACCGTTACCTGAAAGCTGATGGCACGATGGCGGTCAACGAATGGGTCGTCGATTACGGTGTTGCCTATTATGTTGGCGGGGACGGCAGAAAATATACCGGGACCCGGATGATCGACGGGAAATCGTTTACTTTTGATCAGGATGGAAAACTGGTCAGCGGCCCGACCGGGCTGCACTATATCTGCGGCCGCGCCTATATCTTTGATCAGTACGGTGAAATGCAGAAAAATGGGCGTTTTGTTGCGGATGGCTATACCTTTTATCTGGATGATGAGGGCGCGGGTGTTTTCAGCAGCTGATCTTATGGCAAAATAGATAAATTAAATAGCGATTATTTGTTCATGTTTTATTTGTAAGTTCTGCAACCTTTTCGGTATATAAAGTGTGTTATGGTTAGAAAGCGGTCAGAAAGCCGGATATCCGATTTCCGTCCGCGTCATTCACAGGCCTGTGAAGCAAACTGAATAATTCAGCTGTCTTGTGAAGGAGTGGTTTTCCATGACAAAGACCGGAAAGAAAATTCTGGCCGCACTGATGATTGCTATGGTCAGCCTGTCGGCNNCGGCTGTACCAATGGCTGTGCCAATGGCCGCGGAGTCTGTCTCCCAGCAGCAGGGTACGGTACAGGGAAGTTATGACCCGTCTACCGATACGGCGACGTTTACCGGCAGCGGGACTGTGACCGCCGAACTGTTTGAGCAGGTCTGCGGTGTGCGCAATTCGATTGATACGATTGTTTTGTCGGACGGTGTGACCGGCATTGCCGATCTGGGGAAAATGCAGATCAGGCGGATAATCCTGGGGAAGGACGTCGTGCAGTGCGATGCCTATGTAACCTCTGAATACCGACTTGACCCGGCCAATACCGCGTTTGAGGTATATGATTCGGCGTTGTATAATGCCGATTACCGGATGCTGATTCGGGTACCGACTAAAAAGACAAATCTGACCTACCCGGATGGGCTGATTGCAATCGGTTCCTACGCCTTTGACGGCAATGAAGCGGACATTATCGTGGTTCCGTGGGGCGTTACCTCGATTCTTGAATGCGGATTGAGGAGCAAGGGACAGGTTAAGGTTGTACCGGATACGGTGACAAGGTTTGACCTGCCGTCGAGTTATCGTGACCCTGCCGGTGTTTATCTGTGGGCGGGAGAAAATGATGTGATTGAAAAGGCTGCCGAAGTTTATTCGTTGGACGGCCAGAAAGACCGGTTTGAGGCGTTGTCCACCTACTGGCAGGCTTTTGGCTACCGGCGGATTTCTGACGTCTGCAATGGCGTTAAGGGCGAAAAGATCACAGGATGGTATACCATCAGCGGCCATCCTCTCTACTTCCTGTCCAACGGCCAGCCGGCGACCGAATGGCAGCAGATCGGCCGCAGCTGGTATTATTTTGACGGAGCCGGTCAGATGCAGACCGGGATGCTGACGATCGAATCGGGGTATACCGACGCGATCACCGGCACCCAGAGCTATTACTTTGATCAGAATGGCGTGCTGCTGACCAATACAGAGGTCCAGTGGAAAGGTAAAACCTACACCATCAATAAATGGGGGGTTGCATCCGAAAAGGGTACCGCACAGCCTGAGCTGGACGGCCTGGTTACCCAGAACGGAAAGACCTATTATTATGTCGATGGTATCCGGCAGACCGGGCTGCATTACATCAACGGCAAAGCCTATATCTTTGACCGGAACGGTGTGATGCAGAAATCCGGCTGGTATACGGCTGATGGTTCCTCTTTCTATCTGAATGACTATGGGGCAGGCGTTGTCAAATGCTGGCGGCTTGGAAAAGACGGTAAATACCGGTATTTGAAAGCCGATGGCAGGATGGCGGTCAACGAGTGGATCGTCGATTACGGCAAGACCTATTATCTCGGCGCGGATGGTAAGAAGTATACCGGAACCCGCGTTATTGACGGCAAGAGCTACACCTTTGATTCCAACGGCGTGCTGATCACCGAAACAACCGGCAGCCATAAACCCGGGCTGCAATATATCGACGGCAAGGCCTATATTTTTGATGAAAACGGACAGATGCTCCGTTCCGGCTGGTATACAGCCGATGGTTCCTCTTTCTATCTGAATGACTATGGAGCAGGCGTTGTCAAATGCTGGCGATTGGGGACGGACGGAAAATACCGTTACCTCAAGGCAAACGGCAGAATGGCGACCAATGAATGGGTTGTCGACTACGGGAAGACCTATTATGTCGGCGCGGACGGCAAAAAATATACCGGCACCCGCGTCATCGACGGAAAGAGCTACACCTTTGATTCCAACGGCGTATTGATCACCGGTCCCGGAAGCGGGAGCAGTTCGTCGGACTATGCCGTCAAATATGTCAACGGTAAAGCATATATCTATGATGGCGATGGAAAGATGCTCCGCTCCGGGTGGTATACAGCCGGTGGCGCGTCCTATTACCTCAACGATTATGGCGCAGGCGTCGTCAAATGCTGGCGGCTGGGAACAGATGGCAAATACCGCTATCTGGGTGCTGACGGAAAGATGAAAACCAACTGCTGGATCAAGGATTATGGCAGATGGTATTATGTCAAAGGGGATGGCACCCGGTATGAGTCCTGCTGGGTCAAATTCGGCGATAAATGGTACTGGTTCGGCGGATCGGGCAAGATGGCGGAAAGCCAGTGGCTGACGCTGAACGGAAAGAAATACTATTTCACCGAATCGGGCGCGATGGCAGCCAACCGCTGGATCCAGGACGGGAAATACTGGTATTATCTCGGTGCGGATGGGACGATCCTGACCAATACCCGCACGCCGGACGGCTACCGGGTGGATTCACAGGGCAGGCTGGTATAATGGCTGTGCCGGTGACGTATGGGATGGCGGAAAGCCTGTCTCAGTCTGAGCGGGAGCTGGCCTGCCTGCTGTACCGCGATTACCGTATGATGATCCGGGGAAAGGCGGCCAGATTGACACGGAATCAGGATGACTGCGACGATCTGGTGCAGGACTGTTATATCCGGCTGCTGACCCATATTGACCGTCTGGTGGGACTGGAACAGCCCAAGCTGATCCGGTATATTGAACGGGTGGTGCTGACCTGTTTCAGTGAATTTAAGATTCATCACCGCCAGACAGTCAGTCTGGAAGNNCTCTGTCGTTTTGCTGCTGAAGGGGCTGACCAGATGCAGGAGTGGCTGGAAAGACGGGAAGTTTATCTGGATTTTTACCGGGCGTTTAAAAAGCTGTCGGTGGGCGACCAGCGGCTTTTATATCTCAAATACGTTGAAGGGCTGACGCTGGCAGAGATTGCCCAGCGGCTGGGCATCAAAGCCATCAGCGTCAATACCGAGCTGTGCCGTGCACGAAAAAGGGCGCGGAAGTTGCTTGAACTAAAAATTGATGATGCGATATGAAAAAAGAGACAGGTGGTGTCAATCCATCTGTCTCTTTGCTATTTTTAGCGGGGCATCAGTCTGCGCCCCAGCTTTTGAGCCTGCGTGCACCCAGCTGCCCGGGATGTGCTTCCAGCCATTCGATCAGATCAGCGACCGCGCCGGAAAGGCATTCACCGACCTGCATCCGGCACAGCCCGGCCAGGTCTTTGGGGGTTCCGGCGACGCAGACCGGGAAACCTGCCGTCATGAACATCTCACGGTCGTTATAGCTGTCGCCGATGAATACGGTATTTTCCCGCGGGATATGCCGGGCGGCACAGAGGCTGAGCAGCCCGGTGCCTTTATTGATGCCGGCGGGAATCATTTCAAAAGACATGCCCGACCAGGTATAGCAGACATCCTTGTGCCCCAATTCCCGCGTACGGCCGAGAAGCCGTTCACTTTGTTCCGGCGGGCAGCTGAACAGAAACTTTAAAAACGGCCCTTCAAATGTATCCCAGCTTATAACGGGGAACCGTTCCCGGATGAGGTGGGCTTCCTTTTCGTCTGACCTATCGGACAGACAGTAATAACCGCTTTCATTGACGCCGATGACCTGAATACAGGGGTCAAGCGCGGCGATTTCCCGGGCATAGTTCATTGCCTGTGCGGGAAGTGGGATGCTGGAAAGAATCTTGCCGGAGGGAAGTTCACATACTGCCGCACCATTGTTGATGATGCAGGGGAGATTGACCGGCAGACCACGGACAAAACGGGTGATGTCGGTAACCCAACGTCCGGTACAGAGCCCGAAGTGGCCGCCTTTGCGGACAAATCGGCGGATGGCGTCATAGTTGCGGGCCGGAATCCCGACGCCTGCGATACCGAGTGTTCCGTCGATATCGGAAAACAGGTAAGTATTCGAAAAATCCATCTGTCTGGTTCCTTTCTCTGCCCGGTTATTTCAAGAAGGGCAGCGGATTGCCGGCCATACCTTCCATCTGTACACCTGCCAGCGCAGCCATCGTCGGGCAGAGGTCGAGCATGGATACACCGTCCAGCTGTACACCTTCTCTGACATCAGGCCCAAAGGCAATGAACGGGGGTTTCGGGCCCTTATCGGGATGATGGCCGTGCATTGCGCCGTACCCTTTGAAATCCGGGTCGGACTTGATGCGGACATATGGGCCATCGTTGACTTCACTCTGGAGGATGGTACCTTCGGTCCCTTCCAGTACAAAGGAGAATCCACCGGTCAGATGTTCCAGTTCGGTTGCCTGCTGTTTGGTGTAGACCCGTTCGATATACTGCGGGAAAGCCTTGTGCAGGCCGATTAAGATGGCGCCGACCTTGTCAGCCAGCTCTGGGTCAGACGGATCGCGCAGGTAAACATGGGCCGAAAAGCCCGCCGAGAATGCGTAGGCATCGTACGTGACGGGGATGCCGTTTTCATCCATCTGAATCAGCCCGGCATCCCGCAGAGCGTTGTTCAGGTAGAATACACGGTCAATGTCGATCTGTCCATGGTCGCCGAGGATGACAAAGTTGGTGTCTTCATAGGTGCCTGCGCGTTTGGTAGCTTCGATAATCCGGTGGACCAGGATATCCAGTGTCTTGAGGCAGTCTTCGGTTTCGGGGGCATGGTCGCCGTATACATGACGGATATGGTCAAGATGGACTGCATGGTAAAGCATCAGGTCAGGTTTTTCCTTCTCGATCAGGTCGATGGCGATTTCGCCGCCATAGGTCAGCAGANNTTTTCCAGTTGTAGTGCGCAATATAGCGGTCATAGTAGTGGTCGTAGACATTGTCGGAAGCGGTATTGCGGTAAATTTCGCGTGGGTCTTCCTGCAAAGCCTTGACCGGCCAGATTTCAGGGCAGTTAAAACCTCTTTTTTCACCGGCGGTAACCGGCCAGTTGACACTGGCGACCGTCCTGCCGTCGGCAAAAACCGCGTCTGCGAGGGTCGGGACCTGGATATGCTCCTTCTGCCAGTACCAGTCGGAGCCCATCAGCGAAAAGTCGGGTTCATCAGGGGTCAGGGATGCTTTCTGGTTGTGGATAATGCCGTGGGTTTCAGGATATACGCCGGTGATCAGCGTCGTGTGGATCGGATAGGTCAGGGTTGGATAGATTTCGTGGACATTGCGTGCGATGCAGGCATTTTTCATCCACTGGGAGGCGTAGGGGAGGGACTCCAGCAGCGGGAGGTCATCGGTCTGAAGTGCGTCCAGCGAAATAATGATCAGTTTATGTTTCATGGTAAAGCTCCTTGGAATCTTGCATCTGTCGGATGGTCTGTTTGTTGATGATCTGTCTTTCTATGGCGAAAGGGCAGCTGGTCGCCGCCCCTTCGATGTGCATATTTTTGCCGGTCAGTTGGCGTCAGCCAGCAGTTCGTTGATGGTGGCTGCGGTTTCGGCGACCGTCGAATTGACATCCGCACCATTGACCCAGCAGGCGTCCATCATCGCGACCAGTTCGTCCTCGATCTGGGCATAAGCGGTGGTCTTGGGACGGCCCTGTCCGTAGAGTTCCAGCTGGTCAAGCGCGACCTTGAACTGAGGAGTAGTTTCCCACAGGCTGGTGATGGTTTCGGTTGCGGCAGCGCTCTTGGAGTTGGGGACGTATCCGGTATAGGCGGAAGCATAGGCAGACTGGTCAGTCGCGGTCATCCACTTGATGAACTCCCATGCAGCGTCCTTGTGTTCGTCGGTCAGGCTGGAGGGCATGATCAGGTTGCAGCCGCCGGTGGGTACGCCGTAGGTCTCGCCTGCGGGGATGTAGCAGGTGTTGACCTCAAAGCCGTTTTCATCAGCAACCGACAGGACGCTGGTTAGGTTTGCGGTGGAGGTCATCCACATCGCGGTATTCTGGTTGATATAGTCGGTATCGACCTTGCTGGAGTCCTCACCGGCAACACAGCGGACAACCCCTTCGTTGATCAGGTCCTGGAAGAACTGCATGACATAGCGGCATTCATCCGAATCAATGTTGCAGGCGGTTTCGTCTTCGTTGAGGACGGAGGTTCCCTGCTCCATCAGAAATGCTTCAAATGTCCAGACGTAGCTGTACATCGACAGGCCGTAAACGCCGGTCTTTTCCTTGACCGTGCGGCAGTAATCAGCCAGTTCATCCCAGTTTGCGGGGCCGGCGGTATCGAGGCCTGCCTGTTCCAGCAGGGTGGTGTTCATGTACAGGATGGGGGTGGAGCGCAGGTAGGGAAGGCCATAGTAGCTGCCGTCCACCTCACAGTTGATCATCAGACCTTCGAAAAAGTCGCTGGTGTCGATGTTGTCCCGCTCAAAGTATTCATCCAGCGGCTGGAGTACGCCGTTTCTTGCAAAGGTGCCGACCGAACCGATCTCCATGACGGTGATGTCGGGGGTGTCGCCTGCAACATAGGCGGCCTGTAATTTCTGATGGACGTCGTCATAGGTACCCTGATATTCAGCGGTGACATGGATGCCTTTTTCAGCACCGACGGTTTCGTTAAACTGAGCGACGAGGTTTTCGTTGTTTTCCTGGATCTTGTCGGTCCATGCGTACCAGTAGGTCAGCTCGATGGTATCGCCGCTGCCGGAAGAAGCAGTGCTTTCCGTCTCAGAAGCAGCGGAGGAAGAAGAGGAGCTGCCGGAAGTTGAACCTTCGGAAGCGCAGGAGCTCATCGAGACCATCATGGCGGCGATCAGGCAGAGAGATGCAAATTTTTTCATTGGGATTACCTTTCCTTTCATGTAGCCGCATACCATAGATTTTCTGTATGTATTTGTTTTAGGTATGCGTTTTATACAGACCTGAGTTTACAGATCGGATAACGGATTATTTGACACCGGTATAGGTGAATGCTTTGATGATCTGTTTCTGTGCGAAGAAGAAGACAACCAGTACCGGGATGACCAGAATGACGTTGCCGGCCATCATGATCTGATAGTTGACACCGCTTTCGGTCATTCTCAGCGAAGCAATACCGACCGGGAGGGTGCGGACATCCGCCTTGGTTGTCATGACCAGCGGCCAGAAGTAGTCGTTCCAGATGCTGATGAAAGTCAGCATCGCGAGGGTGACGACGGTCGGACGGGCCAGCGGCAGCATGATTCTGGTGATGATTTTCAGCTCGCCTGCCTTATCCAGCCGCGCTGCTTCCAGCAGCTCTTCCGAAACCTGTTTGAAGGTCTGGCGGAGCATAAAGATCGCAAATGCGCTGGAAGCAGAGGGGAGAATCAGCGACCAGTAGGTGTTGATCATCCCCCATCTGCTGAACATCAGGTAGACCGGCAGGAAGATCAGCTGGGAGGGAATCATCATAGTCGCCAGCGTGATGCCGAACAGCACCTTTGCTCCCTTAAACTGGTAGCGGGCGAAGGCATAGGCGGCCGGGATGACGGTCAGACACTGGCAGATCAGCGTTCCCGCCGTTACGATCAGCGAGTTGCCGAGCATCCCCCAGATATCCACCTTCTGAAAGACAACCGCAAAGTTGTTCCACTGCGGGTCCCAGGTCCAGAAGGTCGGCGGGGTGATCAGCGTCTGTCCGAGCGTCTTGACCGAGGTAATGAACATCCAGTAAAACGGGATGAAGAAAAGCAGCGCGATAAAGGCATTGAGGCACCAGCGCAGAAGGGTGGAAACCATTTTTGCTGGTTTGATCTGCCGTGGGTGCAGTTTGTTCTGTATTGCAGTCATATTCATATCCTTTCTGCCGGATCAGTTGTAGTAGACCCGTTTACTGAGTACGCGGAAGTAGATCAGCGTGAAGAAACCGATTACAACCATCAGTGCAACACCAAGTGCCGAAGCGTATCCGATCTTGAAGTAATCAAAACCATACTGGTAGATGTTATAGACCAGTGTGTTGGTCGAGTTCATCGGCCCGCCCTGGGTCATGATGTTGACCGTTTCAAAGACCTTGAGCGCCGCAATAATGTTCATCAGTGCAAGGAAAAAGAGGGTGGGGGAGATCATCGGCAGGGTGATCTCCCAGAAGGCTTTCCATTTGGGCGTCTTGTCCAGCGCGGCAGCTTCATACAGATAGCCGGGTACCGACTGCATTGCCGAGATGATAATGATGGTGTTGTACCCGAGGCCTTTCCAGACCGAGACCAATACCAGCGAATTCATCGCGACCTTCGGGTCGGACAGCCAGCCGACCGGCCCGAGACCGATCAGGCTGAGCAGATAGTTAAGCAGGCCATAGTCGCTGTCCATCAGCCACATCCAGATAAAGGCGACCGATACCATCGAGGTGATATATGGGGTAAAGGCAATGCTCTGCAAAATCCGGTTGACACGGGTATTGCGGTTGAGATAGGCTGCCAGCAGCAGTGAGAGGACCATCTGAAAGAGGACAACCATCACCATGTAGTAAACCGAGTTGCTCAATACCTGCCAGAAGTCTTTGTCTGCCAGCATATCGGTGTAATTTTCCAGCCCAATGTATTTCATCTCACCGATCAGGTTCCAGTCAAAGAAGCTGAGGTAGATCATATAAAAGATCGGATAGAGGATAAATACACCGAACACCGCCATCGCTGGCGCGACCATCAGATAAGGCCGTATCGCGGTCAGAATTTTGGAAAAGAGGCTTTTCTTTTGCAGCTGCGTCTGTGCAGCCGGATGAACCCGGGCTGCTGATGCTATTTTTTCCATTCTCAGCACCTGATTCACTCCTTTTCCAGCCCGAAGCCGCGCAGTTTTTCCTGTGCGTCAAAGCAGGCGGTATCTCTGACCGGGACGGCGACTTTATGAGGGCCGTACCCGAACTGGCTGTCGCCAAAGTCTTTGACCGAGATATTGCCGTAGGGGGTACGGAGTTTGTACTGAATCTGGTCTCCAAGCATCTCGCGTGCGACAACTTCACCTTCAATAACGATTTTATCAGGGCCGGCGGTTCCATTTTCGGCGATCAGCTCTGCCTTTTCGGGGCGGAATCCGATCTTGACGATGTTTTCTTCCAGCCTGCCGGCGGCAGCTTCCGCGGGGAGGATGTTCATCGGGGGGGAACCGATAAACCGGGCGGTAAAGACGTTTGAAGGGTTTGCATAGAGCTGGTCGGGAGAATCATGCTGCTGAATCTTTCCGTGGTCGAGCAGGACGATATCGGTTCCCATGCTCATGGCTTCAATCTGGTCATGGGTAACGTAGACGAAGGTCGTTTTCAGCTTCTGGTGCAGCTCGATCAGGTCGGTGCGGATCTGGGTGCGCAGCTTTGCGTCCAGGTTGGAGAGCGGCTCATCCATCAAAAATACCGCGGGCTTTTTGACGATTGCCCGTGCCAGCGCGACACGCTGCCGCTGGCCGCCCGACAGGTTTGCAGGTTTGCGGTCGAGGTATTCGGTCAGACCGACCATCTCTGCGATCTCCGCGATACGTGCTTTGCGTTCTTCTTTGGGGACCTTCATGTTTTTAAGTCCAAATTCGATGTTGTCACGGACGGTCATAGTGGGATAGAGGGCGTAGTTTTGAAATACCATCGCGATGTTCCGGTCGCCCGGTTCGACGTCCCGGACGCTGACGCCGTCGATCAGGACGTCGCCTTCGGTGGTTTTTTCCAGTCCTGCGATCATTCTCAGTACCGTCGATTTGCCGCATCCAGACGGCCCCAGCAGCACGGTGAAGCTGCCGTCTTTTATGTCGAGGTTCAGATTTTCAATTACCGGCGGGTTCTTGCCGTAGGCTTTGGTAATGCCTTTTAACGTGATCTTGTCCATTCTGATGAACTTCACTCCTTTCAACGTCTTTGAGTATACAGGCGGTTTTTATTTTTAAAATCAAGCGTAGGTAAAGTCTTCTAAAAAAATTTCCTGTATTGTATTGAAGATAAAGCGGATAAAATCTTGTTCCGCAGGTGTTTCTGTGTAAACCGGAAGTGCTTTTTACCAAAATTTTCCGAATAGGACGGCAGCCTTTACTACACAAAAACATGACTGTATTTTGGTATAAAATGACATGAACCTTTACGTTTTGCCGGAATTTTCACGTCGGATTCTGTTAATGTAAATAATTTTTTGGGGGGATGTTTGTGAAATCGTTTATTGCATATTTTAACTACTGGTGTTATAATAAGGTACAACAATCGGTAAAGCAGTCTGGTTGTACCCGGACGCTGACTGACGATGTGTTTTGATCTGATCGGTGGATATTCTGCGGCGGGGCTTATGAGAAGTGCAGACTTTCTATGCCCTGCCGCTTTGTATTACCGGGCTGCCGGCAGGCAGCAAACGGTGACAGGATTTGGACAGCTGAATGGAAAAACAGCGTACAGGAGGCGGAATCATGAATATACAACTATTGAAGGAACATAAAGATGTCTATACGGCTATTGGAGAGCTTGGACGGCATATCCAGACAAATGAGAATACCGCCGGTGCTGCTGCCAAACTGGTGGGGCTGGTCGAAAAGACGGAATATTGGTATCAGCTGGATGGGGATTTGCCTCGTTACAGCGGTGACAGGGAACTGATGGAGAAATTCGTCACCAGCTTTGTAAATGGAAGACCGGCCGTGGTTGTAATCGCTTCTTCGGAGGGGACGATCACAGACCTTTCCTTTGCCCGGCCCGCCCATCTGCTTTTTTCCTTTACCCTTCGGAGAAATTTTAGCGGGCATTTTACGGTGCTGATCGGCTTTCTGAATATCACCGACGAACTGGACCCAAATACTTTTGTACGGATGGCCGAGCGGGATTCTGCGTTTTTCGGACAGGGAAAGATGGGGGTTGGATAACCAGGTGTCGGAAATGCAGAAAAATGTCCAGTTTTTTTCGGAAAAGCCGGACAAAAAACGTCGAAGTGTGGTATTATACCGCAGGGGAAAATATGCTATACTGAATTATGTAAATGGTAGTCGCAGTCAGAGGCACGAGACGAAAGTTTCGTGTCTCTTTTTTTGCGCAGAATTCTAAGTGAGGAGAAATTCAAAATGCCGAAAAACAAATTGCAGGACTTTGTCTATACCGTTATTATGGCGGTGATCATGGTATACGGAATGGTTGTCTATAATGTCGCGCTCAATACCGGCGGCATCAGCGGACAGACGTTTCTGCTGGCACTGCATGAACTTCCGATTATGGTGCCGATTGCCTTTGTACTGGAGTTTTTCATCGTTGGCAAGATTGCTGGTAAGCTGGCCTTTACCGTCGTCCGGCCAGGTGACCGGCCACAGGTGATTACATACGCCATCTCCATCTGTATCTGCTGCATCATGTGCCCGGTTATGAGCGGCATCGCGACGCTGCTTTTCAAACAGCCGTCGTTCGGGACCTGGGTGGAAACCTGGGGAATGAACTTTCCGATGGCGATTTGCTGGCAGATGTTTTATTGCGGCCCGTTGGTCAGGCTGATTTTCCGGCTGGTCTTTGAACGCGGCGGCCAGAAAAAATAAAGACAAAAGCGGAAGACACCGGGAAAAAGGTGCCTTCCGCTTTTATAGATCTGTTGTACAAGGATGGCAGGACGGAAAATGGGCAAAAAAATAACCGTCGTAAAAACGACGGCTCAAAACAGGGAAAGTGAAAGGTAATGAAGGAAGTTGCATACATATAATAGCATAATGACCGGAAGAAGGCAAGCGATTTGGACACGATTTGGCAGACATTACAAAAAATAATTTATGTTTTATGAAAAAATACAAACTGAATCTTTCCAGAAGCCGTTGTCTGTATATTTTGCTGATTTGTTTCCGGGTCAAACCTACGAAAAGAATGTGGGATATTTGTGAATACATTCTAAAATGATGGGAAATCCCTTGTAATTTATAGAAATAAGTGCTATACTAACACTAGAAGCTCAAATAAGTAAGAGCTTCGGGTCGGGGACAGCTGCCGGCGGGACAGCCGGGCTGTATGACCCAAGGATTGGAGGCCTGAGTATGAATACCAACTACATTGCCAGAAAGATCACCCTTCCTGACGCCTTTAAAGCAAAGGCAGACGCGCGGCTTGCCAAACTGGACAAGTTTTTCGATGACGCGGTGGCAGAAGTCAAGGTTTCCGCTCAAAAGGACACGGCAACAGTCGAACTGACGATCCGCGCTGACGGCATGGTTTTCCGTGCTGAAAACTCGGACGCGGATAAGCTGGACGCGCTGGACGCGGCAATCGACACCATCATCAGAAGAATCCGCCGCAATAAGACCAGACTTCAGAAAAAACTGAAAGTGTCTGCTTTTGACCAGATCGAAACAATCCCGGATGAATATTCGTATGAGGTTGTCCGTGAAAAAGTCGTCGATCTCCGCCCGATGTCGGTGGAAGGAGCAATTACCCAGATGACGCTGTTGGGGCACAGTTTCTTTATGTTTGAAAACGCAGAAACTGGTGTTGTCAATGTGGTGTACCGCCGCAGCGACAGTGGGTATGGCGTGCTGATTCCCGGATAATGGTTTTTGCCGGAAAAGGACGGTGAGCTCTTTCCCGGCGGGCTGAAATATGCTATAATAAAGCTGTCGCTGGAAGATGCGGCAGCTTTTCTGTTGTCAGGGAAAGTTGTACGCGGTTCTGGACATGATTATGATACGGGAAAGGATTTGTCTATGGAATATACCTATATTGCTCCCTGCCTGTTTGGGCTGGAGAGTATCCTGGCCGGTGAGGTCAGGAGGATGGGCGGCGAAAACCTGCTGGTCAGCGACGGCAGGGTACAGTTTACCGGCCCGATCAATTTGATGGCGCGCGCCAATCTGAATCTGCGGACAGCGGAACGGGTGCTGGTCCGGCTGGGCGAGTTTGACGCCCGCAGTTTTACCGAATTGTTCGATGGGGTGCGTGGTCTGCCGCTGGAAGAATTTATTGGAAAAGCGGATGCTTTCCCTGTCAAAGGGTATGCGATCCATTCGATGCTGCACTCGGTGCCGGACTGCCAGAAAATTATCAAAAAAGCTGCTGTCGAACGTCTGCGGGAAAAATACGGAGTCAGCTGGTTTGAGGAAACCGGACCGNNAGTTTTCGATCATGAAGGACCGGGCAGTGATCATGCTGGATACCTCCGGTGCCGGACTGCACAAACGTGGGTACCGGAAAAACGCCAACGAAGCACCGATCCGGGAGACTCTTGCATCCGGGATGCTGGATCTGGCGTTTGTCAAAAAGGATACTCAGCTTTATGATCCGTTCTGCGGTTCCGGTACGATTCTGATTGAAGGCGCTCTGCGGGCACTGAATATCCCGGCCGGTATTGGACGAGGATTTGCTGCGGAAAGATGGGACGCAGTGCCGCCGCATATCTGGAAGGAAGAACGTTCCAGAGGGCTGGATCTGGTTCATAGGGATGCGCAGTTTTGTGCATTTGGCAGCGATATTGACCGCAATGCTTTTGAACTGGCACTGGATAATGCCCGCAAAGCAGGCGTTGCAGAACGGGTACGGGTACGGGTTCGTGATATCAGGGAGTTCAAGGTGCCGGATACTGCCGCCGTTGTCGTGACCAATCCACCTTACGGTGAGCGGATGCTGGATGTCCAGCAGGCGCGGCAGATTGAAAAGACGATGGGACGTGTCTTTAAGCGCGGGATGACAGGATATTATATTATTTCTCCCGATGAGGAATTTGAAGCACAGTTTGGCCGGCGTGCAAACAAGATTCGCCGGTTGTACAACGGGATGCTGCGCTGCAATTTTTATATGTATTATGGAGACCGTCCCAAAAAGGACGCGCCGTAAATCGTTCCCAACTCCAGAACTTCGGCTCTGGTCTCAGGATAAAATCAAAGTGAAAGGAACATGATTATGAAAAAGAAAATCTCTACCCCCTTTGCTCCCGCAGCAATCGGACCCTATTCTCAGGCTGTCAAGGCAGGCGACTTCCTGTATGTTTCCGGCCAGATTCCGCTTTCTCCTGAAACGGGCGAAATCGTCGGAACTACAATTCAGGAACAGACCGAACAGGTCTTTAAAAATCTGTCGGCAATTCTGACTGAAGGCGGCATGACTTTTGACGATGTTGTAAAGGCGACGGTACTGCTGAGTGATATCGGCAATTTTGGCGCTGTCAACGAGATTTACGGCAAATATTTCAATGGTGAGATACTGCCTGCACGTGCGGCATTTGCTGTCAAAGACCTTCCCAAGGGTGCGATGGTTGAGATCGAACTGGTTGCTTACAACTGGAGAATCACCAACAACGATATGCCCAATTTTGACTAATACTTGAAGTTGCAATGTCTGCCGGTGGACTGTTGCCTTTGGGCGGCGGGGCACCGGCAGGTGTAAATATTTGGAAATATTTCTTTTTTTTTGTGCAAAAAGTAAAATATCAAAAAAGGGCTTGCAATTTGATTTCGACCGTGCTATAATAACTAGCGTTGACGGGAAATCCCCTC
>DCTE01000178.1:16979-18684 GCA_002329405.1 Ruminococcaceae bacterium UBA1448
CCGCAAGTTCAAGTCTTGTCACTCAGACCAGCAAAAAGCTGTTACAGAGATTTCTGTGACAGCTTTTTGCATTTTATGTATAAAAAATAATTTGAAATAATTTGATGTAAAAATATTTTGTTATCGCAACTTTTTCTCCTGTTGATGCGTATTTGATGTATCAGGCAGATTGGGCCTGTGGGAAATATCTGAAAAGGGGGAATCGGGATGCGTTGGAGAATAAAGGCAAAATGTCTTGCTTCCCGAGTGGCTGCGGCGATTGCCGGCGGGGTGATGGCAGCTTTTTCGATTGCCGGGTGCGGAGCCGGCCAGAATGAGGATGCGGCTGAAAGTTACAAGACAGGGCTGATCTTTCAGATCACCGACAGCGGTGTATACGTGGCGTCAGAGGGAATAGAATCGGCGACTTATATTGCGTTTGACGGCGTGAGCTGGGAGGATTCCGGTGGAAATGCGGTAACGGCGGAAGCGCTGAATGTCGGTCAGCAGGTCCGCTATAATTACACCGCTATATTGGAAAGCTGGCCGATGCAGCTGGTTGGATGCAGCCGGGTGGTTGTCACCGGACATGAAGAGGACGTCCGGGCGTTGGTTGACGAATGGAACCGTACCCAGCAAACGTCCGATGCCGGGACAGGACAGCTGTCTTTGCGGTTGACCAGTGAGGCTGAAAAGCGTAAGAACGAATATCCGACGTTTTGGGGCGGAAAAGAATTGCTGGTTGGTGGTGAACAGACAGCCTAGAAAGAAAAAGGTTTTGGAAAAAAGGGAAAATTTGAAAANNTTGTCAAACATATTGGACAGAGAACTCTAAGGGAGAAAGCCAATGAAGAGGTCTCATAGGAAAGTTGTTGGAACGTCGATTGTGAACTGCAAGTTGCTTTGCAAAGTCGTCCAGTGAGAAAAATGAGTGGCAGGAATAAAAACGCTTCTGATCTTCTCTATGACTGCGTTCTACCTTACCATTGTGGCGTGGTGTATAAGGACGAATCAGTTTATGACGGATACCGAGTTTAGCGGCTGTTGCTTCAAAAAGTGTGGGAAGGTTTCGTTTACTATTGGAAAAGCGATTTGTGAATTCAAAGCCATTATCAGTTTGAACACATTCCACTTTGATTCCATGTTTGACATACCAAGCAATCATCTTTTTGAGAAAATCGGCAGAAGAATAGGTGGATTGCTCTGGATAGGCAGCGAGAAACCGCAACCGTGTGAACTCGTCAATTGCAGTATATTGGAACAGGCGCAAGTGTGGATCTGCAATACAGCTGCGTGGAACAACTTTCACGTCTATTTGCACTCTTTCTCCTGGATGGGTCATCTGTTCATAAGACTTGGGCTTATAGCTTGATGTTGGCTTAGGCTGTGGAAATAACCCAAGTTTGCGCATAACCCGGAAAAGGCTTTCAGGGCGGCGGGTGTAACCTCTTTGGCGCAATCGATGCCAGAGTTCCACCATACCAAGGTTAGGATTACGGCGGCGCATATCCTTTATCAGCTTCAATTCTGCTTGGGTATGTTGATTCGGATGGCTGTGAGGGCGACGGGACTGGCAGGCTAGGGATGCGACACTTCCATCCCAACGTGCCTTCCAAAAGTAGATGTAGGACCTGCTTTTATTGTACTTTCTACTAGCTCTGCTGACTCCATATTTTTCAGCATATTTCATTAGGGATTGCCTATAGGCCATGTCTTGTGTTATACT
>DCTE01000162.1 GCA_002329405.1 Ruminococcaceae bacterium UBA1448
GTCGCCGGGGTAGGCTTCACGTCCGGGCGACCGTTCCAGCAGCAGCGACAGCGCACGGTAGGCGATTGCGTGTTTGGACAGGTCGTCGTATACGATCAGGACATCGCGGCCCTGGTACATGAAGTATTCGCCCAGCGCACAGCCTGCGTAAGGAGCGATATACTGCATCGAAGCGGGGGTACTTGCCGACGCATTGACGACAATGGTATATTCCATCGCACCGCGGCGGTTGAGGTTTTCAACCAGCTGGGCAACCGAGCTGGCTTTCTGGCCGATTGCAACATAGATGCAGACGACATCCTTGCCCTTCNNCGGTCGCCGATGATCAGCTCACGCTGACCGCGGCCGATCGGGAACATCGAGTCGATTGCCAGAAGGCCGGTTTCCATTGGTTCATTGACCGGCTGGCGGTCGATGATCTCAGGAGCAGGCATTTCAACCGGACGGTAGCCGACCGCGTTGATTTCACCTTTGCCGTCCATCGGGACGCCCAGCGCGTCGACAACCCTTCCCAGGAATTCATCGCCGACCGGGATACCGGCGGTCTTGCCGGTTCTGCGGACGATGCTGCCCTCGGAGATTTCTTCTTCCGAGCCGAACAGGATACAGCCGATCTCACCCTTCTTCAGGTCCTGGACCATTCCCTTGACACCGGAGGAGAAGAGGAGGATTTCGCCATAGGTGGCGTGTTCCAGACCGCTGACCGTCGCGATTTCATCGCCGACCGTCAGGACGGTGCCGACTTCTTCGGGATAGATTTCAGGGACAAAGTTTTGCAGGGTTTCCTTGAACAGCGGCATGATATTGTCGCCATCAGGAGTCAGTCCGTCCAGCTTTTCACGGAACTGCTGCAAACGGCCTTCGACGCTCCAGTCATATACGTCGTCACCGATCTGCATCCGAAAACCGTCGGTCAACGAAGCGTCCATCTCCCACTGGAGGGAGACCGGGTGTCCGTATTTTTTGCTCAGCAGGGCGGCAAGGCGTTTGCGCTGCTCTTCAGAAGGGGCTTTGCTGCTGCGGATAACGGCGGTCTGCTGGTTGGTATTACGCTCCGTCATGCGCGTTCCCTCCCTCGGCAATGTTCAGAAACTGATCTAAAGAATCGGTTTTGCTGCTGCGCATCGCCTTTTCTGCCGACGCGATGGCCAGTTCGCTCAGTTCTCGCTTTGCGGCGTTCATCATCCGGTCATGTTCGCGGTCGGCGTTTGCCTTGGCCTCAGCCAGGATCTTGGCTGCCTGTGCTTTGGTTTCAGCCAGCTGCTGTTCGGTTGCGCGGTCAGCGTCGGCCTGTGCTTCAGCGCGGCGGGCGCGGATCTCTTCTTCGACGCTGTCCAGTTTCTGCTGGCGTTCTTTAACCAGTTGGTCAGCAGAGGCGAGACGGGCATTTGCCTGGTCGTCCATTTCTTTATAATAAGCGGTACGCTTGTCCATAAAATCCTTGACCGGTTTATACAGCAGGAAGTAGAGGCCGCCGGCCAGGATTGCAAAGTTGAGCAGATGCAGCAAAATCTGCTGCCAGTCGATATTCAGCGGGATATTCATGTGATTGACCATTCCTTTCCATTTCAGCTGTGATGACTGCCAGGTTTACAGGACAAAGATGATCAGGATAACGACCAGCAGTGCGTAGATGATCGCAGTTTCGATAAAGACCAGACCGAGCATCAGCGTTGTTCTGATCTTGCCCTCGACCTCAGGCTGACGGGAGATACCTTCGACAGATTTGCCGACCGAGCTGCCCATACCAATTGCACCGCCGCATGCAGCCAGGCCGATTGCGATACCAGCACCAAGAGCCTTCATACCGAGGCTGTTGTCAGCGGCGGTTTCTTCCTGGCTTTCGATGGTCTGAGAAGCAGAGGTGGAAGGGGTTGCATCGGCCTTGTCATCGCCTTCAGCGAAAGCGGGAATAATCATGACGATCATGCCGATGATAACGGCGAGCAGGATAGCGGGCAGAAGTTTCATAGCTTTGTTCATAACTTTATTCATGTTGAATTCCTCCAAAATATCTTGAGAGATTGTCTTGCTGCCAGCCGGCACTCAGGCGGCGGTCTGGGCTTTTTCAGCTTTTGCTTTTTTGGGTTCCTTATGGGAAGGTTCCGAGACCTCTCCGTAATACAGCGCGGTCAGCATCGTCAAAACGTAGGTCTGGATCAGCGCATGCAGCAGCGTGAACAGCACCGCGACGACGACCGGCAGTACAAAGCTGAGGTGAATATAATAGTAAACCAGCTCGGTGACCAACAGGCCGCTCAGCAGCGCGCCGAAGAGTCGGAAGCTCATTGAGATCGGCAGCGAGAATTCCTTGAGGGTCTTCCCAATACCTCTGACACCGTTGCCTGCGATACCGCCCGACATGATGATCAGATAGGACAGGCAGCCCATCGCAATTGCCGCGTTGACGTCCGACAAAGGTGCCGGCAGGGTAATGGAATGGCCGCTGGTGGTGATCACCTGGAATCCGAACAGCTCAAACAGCGTCCCGACAAAGATGTATACACCGGCTCCAAAAATGTACGCGCCCAGAAAACCATGTCTCCACGGGCTGTTGCTCTTTGCCAGGTTGTCAAACAGGCCAACCACCTGTTCAATCACCATCTGGAACTTTCCGGGTACATATTTGAACCGCGGAATCGCAAAAATACGGATCAGTGCCGCTGCCACAAGCAGCACCACCGTAACGATCATCCCCGAGATCAGCGCGGGGTTGACATCTTTCAGGCCGAAGAGGCTGATCTGATTGGACTCGTGCAGAACTGCGTCCCGCATCGTTTCCTGAATGGTCTCTGCCTTTTCACCGCCCAGACCGGTCAACACACATGCGGCTGCCAGCAGGGCGACGATGGCGATCCAGACGATCAGCAGGGCCTTCTTTTTCGTTTTGTTCATAGGCAAGCTCCTTCCTGCCGGACAGTGGCTGAACTTCGCCCGGCAACTCATCTTTCATGCCAACTGCTTTTCCGATTTCTGTCAGAAATTGAAAAAGTAAAAATTCTTTCCAATCGCACACAGAAAAGGGAAAATGGTTGAATTTTTGGCATAATTATAGTATACTCTTGTTGTGGCAAAGTGTAAAAAGTATTTTTGATATACTTATGATATATTTTTTATATGGCAACTGCAACAGTTTATCGTTTGATTTGCTGCTGATTTTCGGAGAAAAATCTTGTAAAATAGGGAGGAAGGACGTTTTTTGGCTATCACATATGACTATTACCGGATTTTTTACGCCGTTGCCCAGTATTCCAGCTTTACCCGTGCTGCTGAAGCACTCGATAACAACCAGCCCAATATCACACGGTGCATGAACATTCTTGAACACGAACTCGGCTGCAAGCTGTTCATCCGTTCAAACCGCGGCATTACCCTGACCCCGGAAGGAAAGCGCCTTTATGATCATGTCGCGACAGCTGTCGAACAGATTCGTCTTGGTGAAGAAGAACTCCACCGTGAGGTCGGCATGCAGCAGGGAATTGTTACGATTGGTGCCAGTGAGACCGCACTGAATCTGCTTTTGCTGGAACGGCTGAGTGCTTTCCATGACCGTTATCCTGGCATCCGCCTGCGCATCTTCAATTATACTACTCCGCAGTCGATCGACGCACTGCAAAAAGGCCTGCTGGACTAAGCCGCAATTACCGCTCCCTTTCAAACGACGGGCACTTTGCGGGCGACGCCGCTCATACGTTTTCGGGAGATTTTGCTTGGTGGGACCAAGTTCCGGCATTTGGCTGACCAGCTCTGCCATCTGAACGATCTGTCGCGGTATTCGCTGATCTGTCCCGGGTCGGATACCAGTACCTATCATTTTTATCAGCGTTTTTATTTGAAATACGACTGCCCATTCCATGTCGATATGGAAACGGCGACGATGGACCAGGTGCTGCCGATGGTGCGGCACAATCTGGGAATTGGTTTTTATTCCGAGATGCTGGCGTCAGAGTCGATCGCACGCAAAGAGGTTTATCAGATTCATCTGGTTGAACCGGTTCCTGATCGGGTGATCAGCCTGATTGAAGATACCTCCCGCCCGCAGCGGACCGCCGTTCGCGAACTGATCAGGATGATTACGGCTGGCACCCCAACCGGGTGAGTATAGCCTTTGTAAAAATATGTCGGAGAGATTGTTTCCAGCGGGTGCTGTGATCTCTCCGACTTTTTTCTGCGTAAATGTAAATGCTGCAATCAAAATAAACCGCCTCCCTGCTCAGGCAGGGAGGCGGCTACTGTTAGCAGATAAATCTTGAAAGGGGATTATTCTGCGACAGCCAGTCTTACTTTCAGGTTGAACAGCTGCTTCTTCATCTCAGCAGGCAGCTTATCACCGAATTTTGCATAGAATGCTTCGATACCGGTACCAGGACGGTAGATATCATCTTCCCAGGAAGCAACGTCAACACTCAGCAGGTCTTTGATGGTATCCAGCGTGATGCCGTCCAGACCTTCGATGTTGATGTCTTCGGGGTTGGGCTCGTAGCCGATAGGAGTCTTGACAGCGTCAACACTGCCTTCGCAGCGGGCGAGGATCCACATCAGGACACGCATGTTGTCGCCGAAGCCCGGCCAGATGAAGTGGCCTTCCGCGTCAGTTCTGAACCAGTTGACGTGGAAGATCTTGGGAGCCTTGTCGCCAAGCAGCTTGCCCATATCCAGCCAGTGCTGCCAGTAGTCACCCATGTTGTAGCCGCAGAAGGGCAGCATAGCCATCGGGTCACGACGGACTACGCCGACAGCGCCGGCAGCAGCAGCGGTGGTTTCAGAAGCCATGATGGAGCCAACAAAGGTACCATGGTTCCAGTCAAAGGACTGATAGACCAGCGGAGCGGTCTTCGCACGACGGCCGCCGAAGACGATAGCAGAGATCGGAACACCCTGGGGGTTGTCAAACTCAGGCGATACGCAGGGGCAGTTCTTTGCCGGAGCAGTGAAGCGGGAGTTCGGGTGAGCCAGTTTGTTGCCGGCAGCGATATACTCGGGACCATTGACCTTTGCGCCCTTCCATTCGGTAGCGTCGACAGGAGGATTCTTGTCCAGAGATTCCCACCAAACAGTGTTGGTCTCGTTGTTGATCGCAACATTGGTGAAGATGGTGCCTCTTTCGGTGGTGTGCAGGGCGTTGGGGTTGGACTTGAGGTTGGTACCGGGAGCAACGCCGAAGAAGCCGTTCTC
>DCTE01000212.1:0-165 GCA_002329405.1 Ruminococcaceae bacterium UBA1448
CAGACGGTACAGCGTGTCGCTGTTTGCCTGCGCCCCCTTTGATGCTGAATACTCTGCAAACAAACACCGTTTCCCTGCCCGTGCCCTCTCAGTCACTTACGTGAAACCACCTGCGGATGAATGGTACAGGTGTTGAATTTCGCAAAATTCTGTAACCTGACGCAC
>DCTE01000212.1:233-7668 GCA_002329405.1 Ruminococcaceae bacterium UBA1448
AGCGGCGTGCCGCCCCACGTATTTCCACAGATTGCGTAATCTGATGATACTGCTCTCGCTCGTTTATGGGGAAAACCCCACATCGAGTGGGGCTTTCCCCAAGGGAGACCCCTTAATAGGGTCTCCCCACGGTGTACACTGATGAAAAACGAGTTTTCCATCAGTGTACACCTCCCCGTCCTGATTTATTTTTGGGGGAAGGAGATTTCGCCCGTTGCGACGGNNGAAAAGGCTTGACCTAAACTTTTTATCATTACCGACGTCAAAAAGTATGAAACTTTGGGCCGGCGCTCTGCGCGCCGGTCAAACCATCGAAAAGGGATTCAATCAGTCAGTTAGTTAAAAGAAAAATTCCCGCCCGACGCGACCGTCTCGACAAAATAACGGATATCGTCCATCGCGTGGTCATTTTCCTTGACCGGCTGGTCCTTCCCGGAACCTTTATCCCAGACATACAGCGTAAACTCCCGCAGGCTATCCCGGCAGCTTTCTTGAAACAGCAGCCGTCCTTCGCTAAGCATCCCGGCGGTATGCCGAATCCCGGTGAGTACCGTATTTTTCGCCTTGCGCACCGTAAACCGGCCATGGCTGCGGATGCACTGGATAAAGGACGCCGCCGACGGGTCAACGATCACCTGACGCACCGCCAGTTCCCCTGCCAGCTCCTCGAGCTTATGATAGTATTCCTCATCGGTCAAAGCCCCTTTTTCCCTGCCGTTGTGGTAAAATTCCCGCATCCGGTACCATTTGCCGTCTGCCTCGCCCCAAAGTCCGGCGGAAAACGGGTTCATCGTCCCGTAGTCGACCGAGATGACAAACCGCCCCAGCTTTTCAGGCAGCTCCCTGACAACCAGCTTGTCGGAAAACATAGGATAGACCAGCCCATCTGCCGCCGCCCATTCTCCCAGCACAAACCGCCGGTAAAAGACGCCGGAATACATTCCCCTGTACCGTGCCCTGACCTTTTCGGAGAGGGAGGGGTTGTCGTCCATCGTGAAATGCAGCCGGAGCACCCGCTTTTGTGCCGCTTTGCAGATCCATTCGGTGTACAGCCAATGGGTCGGCCCCTCAGGATTAAGGCTCATCCAGACTTTAGCTCCCTCGACCGAACAGCGGGCCATTGCCTGCTCGACAAAACTTCTCGGCATCAGTGCCGCCTCGTCCAGCAGCACCCCACCCAGCGTCATCCCCTGAATCAGCGCAGCACTGCCCTCATCCTTGCCTCCGAAGAGGTAGAAACGGTTTTTTCTCCTGCCGCGGGAGAGTTCCAGCAGGTTGCCGGAAACGCGCACCCGGTACAGCCCGGCGACCGCACTTCTCAGCGGCTGCACGACATTGCGGCTGCTAGCGCCGACCGTCTTCCCGCAGATCGCGAAGGAGGTATCCTGATAGCTTTCCATTGCCCAGAGGATAAACGAGACCGCGACCGCCGTCGTTTTGCCGGAGCGGACAGCACCGTCACAGATCACGACATCATAGCGGTCACAGTCAGGCCCAGTCCACCAGGTGAGGACCCGTTTCTGTTTAGGGCTGAAGCTGGCAAAGCGGGGTTTCTGTTTCCGTTCACCCAGTGCTGCCAGTATCACCGCCCCCCTCCTGATCATCCACATCAGCCGCCGGGTCATGCAGCCCGCGCAGTGCATCCAGCAGACTGGTATCAGGTTCGCTGTCCTCCTGCCGCAGGATATCCCACAGCTTGAGCAGTGCCCGTTCGCGGCTGTAGAGCTTGAGGGTAACCTTTCCGCCGGTGCCGACCGACACCTCGGAGATATTGCGGGTGTCGATCTCATCGGAGNNCATAGAAGCGGAGGTACCGGCCGATATCGTCAAACGCCATATGCGCGATTTCAGCGCGTACCCGTTCCGGGGTGGCCAGTTCCAGCACCGCCTCGCGGGACTCCAGCTCTGCAAGCCGTTTTTTCAGCCTGCGGAGCACCGCCCTGCCGGCCTTTTCGGGGGAATCGCCATCCGGGATGTCCAGTCCCGACGCGAGGAGTGCCTCGGCAGGGNNGTCAGCTGTGCGGCGGTAGATGCGCAGGAATCTTTTTTCACAGTCGGTCATCATCCAACCTCCATCGGGTTGTAGAGCTGGCGGCCGTAAGCGAAGGGACGGCGGGCGAAGTGAATACCCATCAGCATCCAGGCTTCACGGTAGCGGAGGCGCGCGCCGTTGAAGAAGAGTTCGACACCGATTTCGTTGTCATCGAACAGTTTACGGTAGATATTGCGAGCCTGGGAGAGGGACAGCCCGTCCCAATGCTGAAGCATTCTTCCGTGGTAAAACAGACAGACAGAGAAAGAATTTGCGTCCATGGCGCCCTCCTTAATGTTTAAATATATGTTTGTCACTGAACAGGGTTGCAATTTCGTCCAAAAGGGGTTACAATAAAATTAGAGAGAGGCCCTCCTTTTTGCGGCAGAATTTAACCCCCGACCCGCCCCATCAAACCAAAGAGAGGGCTGACACAGCGGAAAAAGGACAAGGCAGGAGTGAGGAACTTATTTTCAAATGTTTGTTCTTCTCCTGGCAGAAAAAAACGAACGGTCAGATTCACCTGGAAAGTGACAGCCAAAACGATCTGTCATGCCGGAGTGGAGACCGAACAAAGCGGAACAAAAATCACCCAAACAGATCAAAACGGCTCAGTTGTTGAACAAAACCGGTCGCAGCAGGGAATGTTTGTTCTCTATAATTCTATTATACAGTCAATCTGTTATTTTGTCAACCCCCACATGAACAAAAATCGAATATTTTTTCGATTTTTATATCTTGAACCGGGCACAGCAGACTGTGTCCCTAAAGCGGCCATATTTTTAAAAGAAAGGAGCGTTTGTATGAAACAGAATACAGAGACCCCATCAGCCGCACTGAATCTGTTGGAGATGATCGGACGGATTGACCGGCTGCTGCGGGAGCAGAAGAAGACAGCGTCACGGATGTCGCGGGATCTTGGTTTTTCAAGCGGGCTGTACAGCCAGTGGAAGCAGGGCAAACAAAGTCCATCGGCGGAACGGTTGTACAAGATTGCGGTATACCTTGGAACGAGCATGGACTATCTTGTCGGTCTGGAGGCAGACAGCGGGAGCAATGAACTGCGTCAGGACATCATACAGACGCTCGGGTCATTGTCCCCGCAGGCATTGGAGCAGGTCCGTGATTTTGTACACTTTCTGTCGGCGAAACATCCGCGCTGAAGCGATGATCATCCCCTGCCCGGCTTAACGGAAGGCGGCGAAAAATCGTGCAGGCATACGACAGCAGTCATTGAACGATGAATAACAGCAAAGGCGGTTCCGATTTTGGAACCGCCTTTTGTCATGCGCAGAGCTGCGCTGTTTTCGCCAGATATTCAATACTGGCAAATAAATTCATCATAAAGAATAATCAAAAAGTTTATCCAAGTGCAAGTATAATAAAATTATACCATATAGAAACAAATACCAGTTGAATAAATACTAAAGTTGTGATAAACTAATCCCTACAGGAACGATAGGATTAAATCCGTTCCACTCCCCCACGAACAAACAGGAGGAAATAAAATATGAACCATTCATTTAAAAGAACGATGACAGCCCTGATGCTGTCGGCATTGATTGTATCCAGCTTTTCAGCTGTGACAGCCAGCGCGAACAATATTCAATCCGTCAGCCAGCTCAGTTCTTCGGAAGAAGCAAACGCTTCGCGTGAAGTTCTGACTGACGAAGAGGAGAAAGAAGAAGAGGAAAAAGAGGATGACGGACAGCTGGGAAGCAACAATTCCTCAAACGAATCCGGTTCCTCAGACGGGTCCGGCTCAACTGAAACCGGAGAAGAAGACGAACAGCCCGCAGACGGCATTACGACCGAAGAGCAGCTGCGCGCGGCGATTGCCAACCCGGAAGGTGAAATCACCCTTGCCGGTGATATCACACTGTCCGCGCCGCTGAACATCGAAAAAGCTGTCACCATCCACGGCGCAGGACATACCCTGACCGCAGGATACAGCGAAAAGGAAAGCATGCTGACGCTGATGCCGGGCGCGAGCGGTTCGGTGCTGAAAGACATCACGATTACCGCCAACACTTCTGCCAAGCATGTGCTGAACATCTGGAAAGCGGGCGAAGTAACGCTGGAGAATGTCGCGCTTGACCACGCGGCAGCGGCAGACGGCGCACCGCTGATTATCAACAATTCCAGCGTCACGGTCAAGGGCAGCTTTACCCTTGTGACCGGCGCGAACTCCTGGTACGGCATCAACTTGGACGACCGGTACGGCGAGACGGAACTGACCTTTGACAACGAAGCGGAAATCACCTTTACCGACGTTTTCAGCAACGAGCTGCTCTGGTGTGACGACAGCCAGTCCCAGATCACCGTCAACAACCCTGAAGTTGCCGGGCTGGTATACAGCGAGACCGTCGGGCAGTATTTGATTATTTCTGCAACAATTGACGGAACCGGGTATGCAACCCTGCAAGACGCAGTCAACGCTGCTTCCGCATCCGACACCATCACCCTGACCCGTGACGCGGTCGTCTACAATACCATCACAGTCGACAAAGATCTGACCATTGACGGCGCAGGCAACCGGCTGATTGCTTCGGAAAGCGCGGGAGCCTTCCCCGGTGAAACCCGTGCAGTACAGCAGCACCTGATGCAGATTACAAACGGTGCCAAAGTAGACCTCAAAGGCGTCCAGCTGCTGGCAGGCAGCCTGAATCAGGACGTGCTGTTTGCCAGCCAGGGCAGCAGCGTTACACTGACGGATGTAACCCTGGACCATACCGCAGCGGCAGGCGGCGCGGCACTGAACATCCAGAGCGCAGATGCCACAGTCAGCGGCGGGCTCACTATCCTGACCGGTGACAATTCGGAACAGGGCATCCTGATTGACTCCAAAACCTACGATTCCCCCGCGACCCTGACCTTTGGCGAGGGCTGTAACTTCCAGCATACCGGAAACCAGGCAATTGCTGTTGTTGGCCTGGTGCTTGCGGACAGCCAATCCCCCTCCGACGCAGTGGTCAACCCGGAAAATGGCGGGCTGACCATCGACGAATCCGGCCAGGTTGTCCCTGTCCCCGGTGAAGACGAGGATGAAAACGGCGGCGAAGATAACGGAGAGGAAGACGGAAACGAGGACGAGGAGACACCGGAACTGCCGGTCGCATCAGTCACCGTGAATGGCGTCCAGCTCGGGAAATATGACACCCTTCAGCAGGCACTCAACCATGCCCCCAGCGGCGCGGTCATTACCGTTTCCCAGAACGGCCTCAAAGCAGTCGTCGGCGGCAGCAGAACCTTTACAATCCAGCTTACAGGCGATGCGGNNACTGACCCCAGCTTCGGGCTATATGCTGCTCAACCTCGGCGGCGGGCAGTATTATGTCTACCAGCTGCCGTCCAACGGAGAACTGCCTGAGCCGGACAGCGACCCGCTGCATGGATGGGTCCAGAGGGGCAGCAAGTGGTATCTGTACAACAAAGGTGAAAAACTGACCGGATGGCAGAAGCAGAAAAACGTCTGGTACTACATGGACGAAAAGGGCGTCATGCTGGACAACGGTCTGAACGTGATTGACGGCACGACCTACTATTTCCACAACTGGGGCGGTATGGCGAACAGCTGGTGGCGCAAGGATGAGAACGGAAACTGGTTCTACTTCCGCGGCAACGGCGCAATGGCGAAATCCTCCTGGATTGAGTGGAAAGGCGAATTCTACTATGTCGGCAAGGACGGCAAAATGCTGACCTCGACCACCACCCCCGACGGCTACCGTGTCGACCGGGACGGCAAGTGGATTCGCTGAATCCCTGTTCTCTTTCAATCAACTGCAATATCCAAACAGCCGGTGTCGGAAATGACGCCGGCTTTTGGATTTTATGGCCGAATTATGAAGAAAAAACGGGCAGCGGTCAGCTGTATGTAAAAAAATTTACAGCAAATTGACGGAAATTTACCTGCGTGATACAATAGAAGTAGTATGACAGACAGAAAGGATGTATCACAATGGCGCAATCCACCGAACAGCAAAAGATACAGTTATTTGAACAGACGCCAATCCCAAAAGCGGTCATGACGCTGGCCATCCCGACTGTGCTCAGCTCACTGGTCATGGTTTTGTACAATCTGGCCGACACCTACTTTGTCGGAATGCTGAACGACCCAATCCAGAATGCGGGTGTCACGCTGGCGGCACCGATGCTGCTGGCCTTCAACGCGGTCAACAACCTGTTCGGCGTCGGCAGTTCGAGCATGATGAGCCGTGCACTGGGCCGGAAAGATTACGAGATGGTCCGCCGCGGGAGCGCGTTCGGGTTTTACTGTGCGCTGGTATTTTCGCTGATCTTTTCACTGGGATACACCGTTTTCAGCGGCCCGATGCTGACACTGCTGGGTGCGACCGAGGAGACAAACGCCGCAACAGCCGGTTATCTGATGTGGACTGTCAGCTTTGGGGCGGCACCTGCGATTCTGAACGTTGTCATGGCCTATCTGGTCCGCTCGGAAGGCGCGGCACTGCACGCAAGCATTGGGACAATGAGCGGCTGTATTTTGAACATCATTCTCGACCCATTCTTCATCCTGCCATGGGGGCTGAACATGGGTGCAGCGGGAGCCGGACTTGCGACCTTCATCTCCAACTGCATCGCCTGCCTGTATTTCTTTGTCCTGCTGTACATCAAACGCGGCAACACCTTTGTCAGCGTCAACCCGAAGAAATTCCGGTTTGACCGCGTCATTGCAATCGAAGTTTTCCGGGTCGGCATCCCGGCGTCGATTCAGAACCTGCTCAACGTTACCGGCATGACGATTCTCAACAACTTTACCGCCGGGTATGGTTCTGACGCAGTCGCAGCGATGGGCATTGCCCAGAAGCTGAACCAGATCCCGATGCAGATTGCGCTGGGGATGTCGCAGGGTGTCATGCCGCTGTACAGCTACACCTACGCAAGCAAGAACTACACCCGGATGCGAAAATCGGTGCTGTTTACCATCCGCATCAGCCTTTCGTTTGCGCTGATCGTATCGGTCGGGTATTTTATCTTCTCGGAGCAGCTGGTCACATTGTTCATGAACAACCCGGACATCATCGCTTACGGCAGCCGGTTTTTGCATGGAATGTGCCTGGGGATTGTCTTTTTGTCGACCGACTTTACAGCCGTCGGCATTTTCCAGGCGACAGGCCAGGGAGAAAAGGCGTTTGTGTTTGCGATTATGCGTAAGATTGTTCTGGAAATTCCGGCACTGTTTATCCTGAACATGGCGTTCGGCGTATATGGGCTTGCCTACGCGCAGTTTGCAGCAGAAGTTGTGCTGGCAGTCATCGCCGTCATTGTCGTCGTCCGCATGTTCCAGAAACTCGGCAATGTGTCGCCGCAGACTTGATCGCGGCGCAGAGCCTGCGCTCCCTTGATCGCGATGGTCGCCCGCGAAGCGCATACATGCGCTAC
>DCTE01000191.1 GCA_002329405.1 Ruminococcaceae bacterium UBA1448
ATGGATAGAATATGAAAGTACTGTTTATCAACAAATTCCTTTATCCGAATGGTGGGTCGGAAACCTATATTTTCAAGCTGGGCGAGTACCTGCAGCAGCAGGGGCATCAGGTGCAGTATTTTGGTATGGAGCATAAGGGGCGGTGTGTTGGGAACCGGGTGGAAGCCTATACGACGGATATGGATTTCCATTCCAGCAGCAAACTGGNNCTGGTAAAGCTGACCTATCCGCTGAAAACCATCTACAGCCGCGAAGCCAGAATCAAGCTCCGTAAGGTGCTGGATGATTTCTGTCCCGACGTCTGCCATCTGAACAACTTCAATTATCAGCTGACCCCGTCGGTGATCTGGGAGATCGTCAGATGGCGGAAGCAGACCGGGCGAAAATGCAGGATTGTCTATACCGCCCACGATTATCAGCTGGTCTGTCCCAACCATATGTGCAAAAACCCGATCACCAATCAGAACTGTGAAAAGTGCCTCGGGAACCATTTTTTGAATTGCACGCTGGGGAAATGTATTCACGGTTCTCTGGGAAAATCAGTGGTTGGGACCTTGGAGTCGGCATTCTGGCATGGAAACGGTGCCTACCGGTATATTGACCGGATCATCTGCTGTTCCGCGTTTATGAAGAGCAAGATCGACAGCGATCCGCTGTTTGCCAGCAAGACGGAAGTACTGCACAATTTCATTGACCAGGTGGAAAGAAAAGATACCCCCAAAAAGGATTATGTCCTGTATTTTGGACGGTTTTCGGAAGAAAAAGGGATTGACCTGCTGGTAAAGGCTTGCAGGGAATTGCCGGAGGTATCCTTTGTATTTGCGGGTTCCGGTCCGCTGGAAGATGCGGTCAGGGGGGTCCCGAATATCCAGAATGTCGGATTTCAGAGTGGAAAGGCTTTGGAAAAGCTGATCCGCGAGGCGCGGTTCAGTATCTGCCCATCTGTATGTTATGAAAACTGCCCGTTTTCCGTCATGGAAAGCCAGACGTATGGTACTCCTGTGCTGGGGGCGGATATCGGAGGCGTCCCGGAACTGATCGAGGTCGGGAAGACGGGCGAATTGTTTGTAAGCGGGGACAAGGCGTCCCTCAAGGAAAAGATCGTCAGAATGTGGGAGAATCCAGAGCTGGTCGAACAGTACAGCAAAAACTGCCATGACTGCCAGTTTGACACGTTGGAAGAATACTGCGTCAAGCTGCTGCGCATTTACAGCGAATGACGGATATCAGCGATAAACATGAAAGCATGAGGAGATAACAGGTAATGGCTGGAAAGAAACTGAATGGAACCGTAATCGTAACCTACCGCTGCAATGCCCGGTGCACCATGTGCAACCGGTATAAGGCCCCTTCCAAACCGGATGAGGAAATCAGCATCGAAACCATCAAAAAGCTGCCGGAAATGTATTTCACCAATATCACCGGCGGCGAACCCTTCATCCGCAGCGATTTGAAGGATATTGTCCGGGAGCTGTACAAAAAAAGCGACCGGATTGTCATTTCCACCAACGGCTTTTTTACCGACCGGATTGTAGAGCTGTGCAAGGAGTTCCCGCAGATCGGGATTCGTATCTCCATCGAAGGGCTGGAACAGACCAACAATGAGATACGCGGCCTGGAGGACGGCTTCCAGCGCGGGTATAAGACCTTAAAGGTGCTGCGTGAGATGGGGATGAAGGACGTTGGCTTCGGGATGACGGTCCAGGACAAGAACGCCCCCGACCTGGTCCCGCTCTACCGGATCTCGGATGAGATGGGGATGGAGTTTGCGACCGCGTCGTTACATAACAGCTTTTATTTTGTCGAGGCAAAGAATATCATCCATGACCGCCCGATGGTCGCAAAGAACTTTGAAGAGCTGATCAATGAGCTGCTCAAAAGCAACAGCCCGAAAAAATGGTTCCGTGCCTATTTCAACCATGGCCTGATCAACTATATCTATGGACAGAAGCGGCTGCTGCCCTGCGACATGAGCTTTGACACCTTCTTTATCGACCCCTATGGCGATGTCATGCCCTGCAACGGGACAAAGGACAAGGAGGTCATGGGCAACCTCAACCGCCAGAGCTGGGACGAGCTGTGGAACAGCCCGGAGGCGGAAAAAGTCCGCCAGAAGGTCCGCTGCTGTGACCGCAACTGCTGGATGATCGGCTCGGTTTCGCCTGCGATGCACAAATATATCTGGAAGCCCGCCACCTGGGTCATGGCCCATAAGCTGAAAAGCCTGCTGGGCGGGAAATACTCGATGTTCGAAAACAAGATTGTCCGCGACTACCGGGATGGAAGGGTCACCAAAAAGCAACTGGATGACCTGTCCACCTGTGACCTGTCCGCTGTGGTCAACAACGGCCTGAGCGATGCCAGCCAGGCCCAGCTCAAGGACCGGTCGGGCGAAGAGATTGTCGACGCGGATATCGCCGAGCAGATGAAGCGGTAACCCGGCCGGGATTTTGGGGGATTTGCAATGGAGTTATACAGATCATTGGGCAGGAAAAGGTGAGCCGTATGGACTTAGTCAGTGTCATTGTGCCGGTTTATAACGTTGAGAAATATTTGTACCGGTGTGTAAACAGTATTCGGAATCAGACCTACCGCAACCTGGAAATCATCCTTGTAGATGACGGGTCCCCGGATAACTGCGGTCAGATGTGTGATCAGCTGAGCAAAGAGGACGATCGGATCAAGGTTGTCCATAAGAAAAACGCAGGCCTTGGGTTTGCCCGAAACTCAGGCCTTGAGGTGGTTACCGGCCGGTATGTGACCTTTATTGATTCGGATGACTGGCTTGATCTTTCGCACATTGAAAACCTGTACAGCGCTGTCACCGGCGCAGGCGCCGACGTCTGTATTGGGGGACATACCATCGTCAGTGAACTGGGTGAAAAAACAGTCCATCCGGCCAAGCTGGAGCAAAAGACCTATCAGGGCAATGCAGTCGTCGAACAGGTCCTGCTCCCACTGATTGGGCCGGAACCGGATTACCCAAATGATGTCCAGCTGGAACCGAGCTGCTGTATGAGCCTGTACGATATGCGCATCATCCGGGAGCATCAGCTTCGGTTTTTGAGTGAAAGATACGCGGCTTCGGAAGATCTGTATTTTAATATGGAGTATTTTCATTATGCCCGCAGTGTTGTGGTGACAGGAGAAACGGGATACTTTTATTTTGTCAACAATCAGTCGATATCCAGGAAGTACAAGCCCGAACAGTTTGACAGGACGCTCCGTTTTTATACCGAGGCGACCGGCAGAATCAGGCAGTACGGATTGGAGGACAAGGCCGGTATCCGGCTGGACCGCAGTTATTTAATGCGGGTGCGGGTGCTGATTCGTCAGATTGCCATGTCCGATATGCGTTTTCAGGACAAACGAAAAGGGATGGAAGATATCCTTGAACACCCTCAGACGAAATCCATTTTGAATTCTTATCCGGTTGACAGCTATATTCCCGCGATGCGTATACTGGTTAAACAGATGAAGCACCGCCGCCTGCTGGCGGTCTATTGGATGATCCGGTTCAGGGAGATGGGGCAAAAGACCGGCTGGCTGAAAGAAGTATTCCATCGTTTTGGAATCAAACGGTAGTTGCTCACAATAAGATAATTTTACGAAGGAGAAAAATACAAGTTGAAAGTATGTATTTTATCAATGCAGAAGGTAAACAACTTTGGTTCTTTGCTGCAATCCTACGTTCTGAAAAAAATCCTGGAACAGCTTGGGAATACGGTTGAGTTTCTGGATATCAGGAGGATTGAAGATGATTACCGGCTGCTGGGAAATTACCGGAAAAAATATAAAAAGGAATCGGAGAAAAAAGGCCTTCTCGGAAAAATCGCAAAGGTTGACCGATATGCCTGGAACCGCCTGATCGTCAAAAGAAAAAGCATCCGGCAGGATGAGGTTTTTGATGCTTTTCGAAAGGATACCCTGCATCTGGACAGGCAATCATCCCATTATGACCTGTGCGTGATCGGGAGCGATGAGGTCTTCAACTGTATGGGTTCTGGGGCCTGGGGGTTTACTTCCCAGCTGTTTGGAAATATTTCGGAGGCGGACAGGGTGATCACCTATGCAGCCTGCTGCGGCTCCACCAGGTACAGCGATGTTCCGGGGAAGGTTGTCCAGCGGATCAGGAAATCTTTTGCGCGTATCTCTGCTTTTTCGACCCGGGATCAGAATACCCATGCGTTTGTATCCAAACTGACCGATCAGCAGATTACAGATCATCTCGACCCGGCGTTGATCTATGATTTTAAGGATGAGATGGCAGGGGCAGTGCTGCCCAAACTTCCCAAGCATTATTGCGTCGTTTATTCATACTATAACCGCATGCACGCAAAAGAGGAAATTGACGCCATCCAGACCTTTTGCAGGCGGCATAAGCTGACGCCGGTTGCAATCGGTGCGCCGCAGTTTTGGATATCAAAATACGTGGTCTGTACGCCGTTTCAGTGTCTGAAGGTATTTGAAAATGCGGATTTTGTCATAACCGATACCTTTCATGGGACGATATTTGCGGCCAAGTATTCTAAAAAATTTGCCGTCCTGACACGTGACAGCAACCGCAATAAACTGTCCGATCTGATCCAAAAGATTGGGGCAAAAGATCACCTGCTGGATAACATCGGGAATTTGGAAAGTAAGTTTACAGTTTGCAACGACAGGTTGGCATTGCAGCCGGTTCTGGAAAAGGAGAAAAATCGAACAATCGCCTATCTCAGGGAAAATACCGCGCCGAAAGAAGGATCATAATGATGGAAAATACAGCCAGAACGGTATGTGCCGCAAATATGTGTACCGGATGTATGGCGTGCGTGCAGAAATGTGCGCAGAACGCCATCTCAATTCAGGACAGCCTGGAATCGTATAATGCGGTGATTGATGGCAGCAAATGTATTGAATGCGGGGCCTGCGGGCGGGTATGCCCCAACAACCGGGAGGTCAGTCAGCGGCCATCGGTCGGATGGTTTGAAGGATGGGCGTCAGAAAAAGTCCGGCAGAAATCTTCCTCCGGCGGTGCGGCCTCGGCGATCATGCAGAAATTTATCGAAGACGGCGGGGTTGCTGCGGCATGCCTGTTTGAGAACGGGGAGTTTGTATTTGACATAGTTGACGATGCGGCGGACATTGTCAAATTTGCCGGCTCCAAATACGTCAAAAGCAATCCGAAAGACATTTATACGAAAATTTCTTCGCTTTTGTGGAGTAAACGAAAGGTCCTGTTTATTGGGCTTCCATGCCAGGTTGCGGGATTGAAGAATTTTGTCAGCAGCCTGCCGGACCAGCTGCGGCAAAACCTGTATACCATTGACCTGATCTGCCACGGGACGCCGTCGCCGCAGGTGCTCAAAACCTATCTCAAAGGAAAGAAAATCGATCTTGACAGTCTGGAGGATATCCGCTTCAGACAGAAAACACGTTTTGAACTGTTGGTCAAAAAAGAGGGAAAGGCATATGCCAAGGTCGTGCCTGCCGGCGTACAGGATATGTATACCGTTGCCTTCCTTGAGGCATTGGATTATACGTTCAACTGCTATTCCTGCCGGTATGCGGCCCCCAAAAGGGTATCGGATGTAACGCTGGGCGATTCCTGGGGAAGCAGGCTTTCAGATGAGGAGCAGGTCAAGGGGGTTTCCCTGCTGCTGTATCAGACGGAAAAGGGGAAAGAGCTGGTTTTTTCGGCGCCGCTGGAATTGAAAGCGGTTGATTTGGAAAATGCGGTCAATGCCAACCAGCAGCTGCGTCAGCCTTCCCTGATGCCGGCCAACCGTGCCCGCTTCTTTTCTCGTCTGAACAGGGGGTTTGACAAGGCCATCTCAGCCTGCATGCCCAAGGTTTATTATAAGCAGTGGCTGAAAGGTATCCTGATCAGGACAGGCCTCCTGCATAACCGCTCAGATGGCTAAAAAGGCGTAAGCCGCCTGCACATATGAAGGCGTAAGCCGCCTGCATATACAAAAAAACACCTTCTGCTGGCTTGATTTTGCAGCGGAAGGTGTTTTTACATGGCGGGGGTTATGATAGCAGCGGGATGACCTGCCAGCTTGCTTCGTTGGTCATTGGATCGCGCCAGGTATAGTCAAAAAGCACGGCAGTCAGTCCGGGTGCGGGGCGGTGCTGTCCCGGGCGTAGGCTGCTGACATCATACCGGAACAGTTCGATCGGGCACATCCGCGCGAGTTGTGCGGGGGTATAGCCTGCCAGATAGGGCAGCAGTGACTCGATCAGTTTTCTGTCATGATAAAACCGGCTGCGCGCATCTCTGCTATCCGGGGTGTCCCATTGCAGCGACTGGGGCAGCCGTTTTGCGTTGTCGCCCAGACACAGGTCAAAGCGCAGCAGGTCGGCGATGATATCCAAAAAAGGCGTCAGTGGCTGCTGGGTGGTACAAAATTCATAGAACAGCCTGGAATATTCCGCCCGGTTGTGGTTGACAGCGCGATATCCCTTTTCCTCCCAGAACAGGCCCAGCTGCTGGAAAAAGGCGAAGGGGGAGGGGAGGACGGTTGTGATAAACCGGATGGCGCGCAAAGCCTTAGGGGAGTTGTAGAAGGTCTCGACCATTTCCTCCAGCAGCTTGAGCCTGCACAGGTCGTCAAACGAAAGGCAGGCGGTGGAAAGGACCTCGTAGGGGGGCTGGCTGCGGTAGCAGATGCCGTACTGTTCAGCGTCCCGCCGCAGGCCGGAGCCTTTGAGGAGCTTGAGGAAGCCGAGCTGAAGCTGGTCCGGCTCCAGCCGGTAGACGTCGTCGAACGACCGGCCAAAGGAATCATAATCTTCCATCGGAAGCCCGGCGATCAGGTCGAGATGCAGGTGGATATTGCCCAACGCCTTGAGTTTGCGGACCACCTCGGAGAGCTTTTCGAAAGAAACCGCCCGGCGGATGGCCGTCATCGTCTGCGGATTGGTTGTCTGGACGCCGATTTCGAACTGGAACAGCCCTTTTCTGGCGTTTTTGAGCAGGTCGATGGTGTCATCATCCATCAGGTCGGCGGTGATCTCCATATGGAAGTTGGTCACACGGTTGTCGTGTTCGATCAGGTACTGCCAGATCATCCGGGCATGGCGGCGGTTGCAGTTGAAGGTGCGGTCGACGAACTTGACCTGCATCACCTTTTTGGAGAGGAAAAAGTCGAGGTCTTTTTTGACCCGTTCTTCCGGCAGGAACCGGACCCCATTTTCCACCGAGGAAAGGCAGTATTGACACTGATAGGGGCAGCCCCGCTGGGTTTCATAGTAGATGATCCGGTGGACAAAGCTGGACAGGTCGTCATAGACAAACGGGATATCCTGCAAATTCAGCGGCGGCCGGCCGGCATTTTCGACGATCGACGAACCGGGTGCACGCCAGGTGATGCCGGGGATGTCGGCAAGGGCGGGCGCGCCGTCAATCCAGTGGCGGGCCAGATCGAGAAAGGTAGCTTCCCCTTCCCCGCAGATGATCAGATCCAGATACGGATAGCGGGAGAGTGTCTCAGCGGCGTCATAGCTCACTTCCGGCCCGCCGAGAAAGATCACCGTTTGAGGGCTGACCTTTTTCAGGTTTTCCGCCAGCTGCAAAATCATCTCCTGGTTCCAGATATAGCAGGAAAACCCGATCACATCGGCTTTTTGACGATAGAGCTGTTCGAGAATATAATCAGGGTTCTGGTTGATGGTAAATTCCTGTATTGCGATCTGTTCCCCATAGCAGGCGGCGTATTGTTTAAGGGAACGGATGGCGAGGGAGGAATGGATATATTTTGCATTGATAGCGGTCAGCAGCAGCTTCATGGTTTCACCTGATTCCTTCGTGATATATTTCTATTGTACAACACAGCGGCGAAAAAGACAATCGACAAAAGTCATTTCTTTGGCAGAAAAAATTAAAATATTTCCATGTCATTCCTTCTGATTGTGCTATAATAGAGAAAGATCAGACGGATATGCCGGTGCCGGATACAGGACGGCTCCGGCGGAAGGGAGCAAACAACCATGTTTGAAAATAATAAGACTGCTGTGACAGACAGCCTGCTGCCGCGGGCAGCGTTTCACCCGTTCCCGGGATTTTGTGAGCGGGAGAGCTGGAACGCGCTGCCGGTCGAACTGTCGGATTTCCTGATTCGGAAGGGGGAGGGGTATCTCGGGTACGACTGGCCGGTACCGCTGGCTTCGATGTACATGGAGTTTTGCCGCAACGGCAACCGTACCCACTATGAACAGCTGATTTTCCAGCGCCGCCGCCTGCCGCTGCAATACCTTGTCGCGGCGGAATGCTGCGAAGGGAAGGGCAGGTTTGTCGACGATATCATCAACGGCGTCTGGGCGACGCTGGACGAGGCCAGCTGGGTGGTCCCGGCGCACAACAACCCCTTTATCACGACAGGCCGGATGCGTCCCCTCCCCGATACCGAAGATCCCGACAGCCGGTATATCGACCTGTTTGCAGCCGAGTGCGGCGCGGTCCTCGCCTGGGTGTATGCCTGTCTCGGGCAGCAGCTGGGCGAACAGGCGGAGCAGGTCCCCAAGCGGCTGCTGGGGGAATTGGAGCGGCGGATTTTCACCCCGTTTTTGCAGCATAAGGACTTTGACTGGATGGGGTATCATGGCAGCCCGGTCAACAACTGGAACCCCTGGATTCTCTCCAACATCCTGACTGCGGCGGGGCTGGCCTGCATGGATGAGCAGGAGCGGGCGGCGATTATCGCAAAGTGTATCGACTGCCTGGAGTTTTTTGTCAATGGCTATGCCGTTGACGGCGGCTGCGACGAGGGGCCAGGGTACTGGAACGCGGCAGGCGGCGCGCTGTTTGACTGCGTGGATATCCTCTGCGACCTGACGGGCGGCCGGGTGGAGAGCCTCTGGCAGGATGAAAAGCTGCACAACATCTGTACCTATATCTGCAAAATGCAGATCAGCGGCCGGTATTTCGTCAACTATGCGGACGCCAGCCCGGTGATCTTCCCGGATGCACAGCTGATCTACCGGATTGGACGGCGGCTGGGCGACCGGCTGATGACGCAGATGGGGGCGGCGGCCTATCAGCAGGCCCGGGAGCAGGGCCGCGCCTGGGAGATGAACGGCGTCAGCTGCCAGATCTACCGGCGGATGAAAGCGTTTTTTGCCGACAGGGAGCTGGCGGCGGAGGGCAGAGCGGCCTATCCGCTGGTGCGGGAGGCCTGGTTTGCGGGGATTCAGGTGATGGCGGCCCGGATGCAGGCGGGAAGCAGCGAGGGGCTGTACCTGTCCGCCAAGGGCGGCCACAACGGAGAAAGCCACAACCACAACGATGTCGGTTCCTTTCTGGTCTACTGCGACGGCAAGCCGGTGGTTGTCGATATCGGGCTGGGGGTCTACGAGAAAAACACCTTCAATGAACGGCGGTATGAGATTTTGCAGATGCAGTCGCTCTATCACAACCTGCCGGTCATCTGGACGGAGGACGGCCCGTGCGGGCAGTGTCCGGGGAGAGAATACGCGGCGGAGGATGTCTTTTGGCAGGCGGATGACAGGAGCGCGGTCCTGCGGCTGGACCTCCGGCATGCCTACCCCGCATCAGCCGGGATTGTGAACTGGAAGCGGAGCTTTACCCTTGACCGCGTGCGGGAGCAGGTGGTTGTAGCAGATGATTTCCGGCTGGCAAGGCCGGCAAAAGCCGGTTTTGTGCTGATGACGCCGGTGAAGCCCGTCTGGGAAGACCATACCCTGACGGTTACGATTGACGGGGAGACGGCGGTCAGCATCCGCTGTGACCAGTCCCTGTGCGCTGAGACGGAGCCATTTGACACGTCAAAGGACGCCAAACTGACCGCCAGCTGGGGCAGCCGGCTTTACCGCACCGTCCTGCGGACAGCCGGGCCGGTGGAACAGGGCAGCTTTTCGCTGGTCTTTACCAAGGCATGACCCGGCAGAATGAGGAAATCGGCCAGGGCTAAAAAACAGACGTGACCCAAATAAAAATAAAAGCCTGCTGCAAATCTTCCCTGCGGCAGGCTTTTGTAATGGTGCTGTAACGGAGGTTTGAGGCGTTTGGTCAGTCTTTTTTGCTGCCGATCTCAAAAAACAGGATGTGCAGGCCGTCCGGCAGCATATGCCCTTCGCCGACAAACTGGTTGCGGTGGAGATAGGGTGCCAGTGCCTTGCTGTCGGTATAAAAGACCGGCACGGTTTTAAACGGCAGTACCATCGGCCCCTGGTTTTCGTCAAACCAGCCGTTATTCTCGATGTAGATATGTGCCGGCTGGCCGTTCATATCCTGCCCGGTCAGCATATAACGGGCGCTCATATGGCGGATACCGGCCGCGTTGACCAGCTGGGTGTCGACGCCGCAGGGTTCTACAATCCCTTTAAAGATTTCGCCGGCCGCCGTCCCCTTGAAGGGGATCATGTCGATTGTCCCGTTTTCCCCTTCGAGGTGCAGGTCTTGTCCATTGCTTTCGATTTTGATGTCCAGGATGGGTTTCATTTTTACTGCCTCCCTTTATCTTTGATTTTGCCGCCCAGGTCAGTTTCCCCTGATTACAGCGAGGGTGCCGTCCCGTTCTTCCAGCGGGAGGATGACCGGCCGTTCCATCGGGGAGTTGTTGGGGTTGTGCAGGATGAAAAACAGTTTGCCCTCTTTGGAGGTGAAGATCATCCCATGGCCGCCGTCCTGGTCAAACAGCAGCTGCTTCTGGTGCTGCCATCTGCCGGTCACATCCCCGTTGTCCGAATAGGCGATTGCTTCGACATAGCCGTTGGCTGCACTGCTCGACCAGAGCATCAGCAGTTTCCCGCAAGCGGTCCGGTACATCCAGGGGCCGTCGGTGACAAATTCGGTCTTGTCCTTGAGTGCCCAGTCGGGCTCGGACGCGCGGAACAGCAAAAAGGGTTCCCCGACCGCCTGTTTCAGGTCATCCGAGAGGCGGACGGCGCACATTTCGCCGTCTTTGACCTGGAGCCATTCATGGCAGAAGACCATGTAGGGTTTCCCGTCGCGGTCGATATACAGGGTGCCGTCCAGGCATTCCCAGTCCCTGGGGGTAACAGGTCCGTCGCTGTGCAGGGTGAAGGGGCCTTTTGGGGTGTCCGCGACCAGAATCTGGGTGCCGCGACAGGCCGTCTCGCTCTTGAAGCTGACAAACATGTAAAATTTGCCATGGTATGGATGGACTTCCGGCGCCCAGAAGTGCATGTCCGCCCAAAACCCCTCCGGCGGTGTGAAGACGACCGACGGGCCGCTCCAGCTGACCAGATCGTCGCTTTCGTAGACGTCCAGCCCGGTTGCCTTTCCCCAGGCTTCATTTCCTCTGGAGCCGTACAGATAGTAACGTCCCCCTTCCAGCAGGATAAAGGGGTCCCTGATGTGAATGTCCTGTAGTTTCATATGCCCTCCTGAAATTTACTGCTTCCGGGAATATCCGGGAGCTGACTTTAATTTTATTGTAGCATCTGCGGCCTCTCTTTGCAAGACGGCGGATGAAAAAGCGGAGGATATCCTTTCATTTGCAGCGATACGGAATCCGTATGGAAATGGATAAATAATAGGTATTGGACATCGTTCCCCGTTTGCTGTATAATGATTTGCAGAAGGATTTCGCAGCTTGACGACAGACAGGAGGAACTGCAATGGATAGAAAAGAACGGACCGAACAGAAAATGCAGCAGCTGTTTCACAGCCATGCCGCGGGAGACGAAGGCAGTGACGGCGGATTTATGCAGATCCTGCAAGGGTATATCTTTGGCGACGTCTGTTATACCGGCAGCCTGGACAACCGGATGCGGGAACTGGTGACCATCACCGCGCTGGCCACCCTCAGCACCCTGCCGCAGCTCCGGGCGCACCTGCAAGCCGGTCTGAACGCGGGCTGTACCCCGGTGGAGATTCGGGAGGCAATCTACCAGTGCGCGCCGTTTATCGGCTTCCCGAAGACCCTCAACGCCATCGCGGTGATGAACGAGGTCTTTTCGGAGAATGGCCTTTCCCTTCCGCTGCCCGACCAGAAGACGCTCAGCTCGGATGAGGAGCGGTACCGGCGGGGGCTGGAAATCCAGGAACCTGTCTATGGAGACGAGATCAGGGAACGCTACAGCTGGCTGCCGGGCGATTTTGCCGAAGCTGTCCCGCGGTTTCTGACCGAACTGTGCTTCGGGGATTTTTGCACCAGAACCGGTCTGGACGGAAAGACACGGGAGCTGCTGACCGTTGTGCTGCTGGCGGCGCTCGGCGGGGCGGACATGCAGGTCCGCAGCCATATTGAAGGCGCGCTCCGGGTGGGGAATACCGCTGAGGAGATCGTCTGCGCGCTGGTACATGCTGGCGGTTATATCGGAATCCCGCGGATGTTCAATGCGCTGAATGCCGGGCGGGAGCCGCTGACAAAGAATTGATCGTTCAAAATGCAAACAGCCTCTGATTCGGTTTTCTGCCGGGTCAGAGGCTGTTTTGTATATGCTCGGAGGGTTCAGACTGCGAATT
This sequence comes from Ruminococcaceae bacterium UBA1448, assembly GCA_002329405.1. Taxonomy (GTDB): domain Bacteria; phylum Bacillota; class Clostridia; order Oscillospirales; family Ruminococcaceae; genus Faecivivens. The sequence continues at coordinate 12,437 of DCTE01000191.1, forward strand.
TTACCGGAGGGTCAGGTTCAGCCCATCCGCAGATACGGTGCCGTCCGTAACCTTGATGGTTTTCAGGTGTTCCGGGTTGGCAAAGTCTTTCGAGACGCCGTCGTCCTGATAGAGCTGGTAGCTGCCGTCGCCAAAGGCGTAGACCTTCAGGTTTTGCTCATCCAGCGCCGCTACCGACAGCGCGGGAGCCGCCGTCGGGAACAGATGCCCCCTGCGGAGGAAGACCATCACTTCATTCAGTTTGCAGGGCAGGTAATGCCAGCCGGCGGGAACGACCTTGGTGTCATAATCCTCGGCACTGCGGAACCGGATCATCTTCATCTCTTCCGGCAGATAGACATTGCGCCCGGAAGCGTTCTGACTGACGACCGGTGCGATCATGATGCTTTCGCCGACCATCAGCTGGTCTTCGATGCCCTTGGCCATCGGATCGTTTTCGTAGACAAACGAGAGGGGCTTCATGTACATGTCGT
>DCTE01000018.1 GCA_002329405.1 Ruminococcaceae bacterium UBA1448
CGTGGACGCCGGAATGGGTCAGATACCCCAGCACCAGCTCCGCCTGCTGGCCGGCCGGGCCTTGCTGCTCAAAAAAGGCGTTGGCGAAATGCTCCATCTTTCCGGCAAACTCCCTCAGGTGCAGGATGTCCAGCTGCCTGTCGATATACTGCCGGTCGAGCGTATCCCCCTTTTCGCGGAGGAAGAGGTAGATGTCCGCCAGCGGCCGGATGCCGACCCCTGCGTTGGTAAAGTGCTTGTAGAAGTGGCTGAGCTGATGGATCAAAAACAGTTCGTCCGACAGCTGGTAGATATGTTCCCTCCCGTCCACCCGGGCGTTTTGGCTCCAGAAATGGCGGGACTTCTCCCGCTGCCAGCCGGCTTCGGCGGGGGAGAGGTTGCGTTCGTCCATCAGCGTCCGGTGCAGCTCGACATACAGGTAGGGCGGCTTTTTATAGCCGTCGTGGAAGCCCTCCTCCACCTCGTGCAGCTGATAGCCATGCCGCTGCATCCACTGGCCGAGCTTTCCGCTGTCAAACTCCCTGATCAGGATGTCCAGATCGGTCATGCTGCGCATCAGCGGGTCGGGATACAGCTCCCGCAGGACCCAGCCTTTCATCGGCAGGCAGTCGATCCCGTCCTGTTCCAGCTCCTCCAGCAGCTGCCGCATTTCCTCCTCCTGGATCAGCCCGCGGTAGACCTCCTGCTGATAGACCGGCTTGAGCTGTGCACAGACAGCGGCCCAGTTTTCGCCCTGCTGCTGTTCGATGACAGGGTAAAGCATCGACACAAGATTTTGACGCAGGACCAGCTGCACCAGCTGCACAGCTTCACAGCCAGCAGGCCATTCGATTGGCTGGCTGGTATCCTGATGCAGCGCGGCGCGCATGAGTTTGAGGAGTATTTCGACTTCTTTTTGACGGTTCAGCATGGTCTCCCTCGCATTATAGATTCAAAACCAAAGATCATCCGGTTGGAAAACCGGACGGCATTTTTTTTATGTTTCTGTTTTTCCCCATTTGGTTTCCGCGTCCTCGATCGCCTGCTGGATGCGGGCATCGTAATTGTTCTTCCAGAACATGCACATCTGCCGGTCACAGCCCATCGGGTCCTGGTCGGAGGCCAGCGCGTTTGCCCGGCAGCCGCCGCCGCACTTGTACTTGTAATCGCACCCGGCACACTCGGCGTTTGCAGCCAGCAGGTCGCGGATACGCCCGTTGACAAACTGCATGTAATAGCTGCTGCTCAGCCCCTGCCGCAGCCCGATTTGCTGTACCTTCGGAAACAGCTCCTGCTTGGGGCTGGCGGTCATCGGCATGCAGGGGAGCAGCCGCCCGTCCGGCGTGATATAACAGGACCAGCGGACCGCGCCGCACAGGTAGTTGTCCAGGCAGCTTTCGGTCCCGTCATAGCAGCGGACGCTCAGCTCGCCCGGCGCGTCCTGCCGCAGCCGCGCAATCCCGCCGAACTCCAGCTGTTTGATCGGCCGTCCGGCTTTGTAATACCATTCGATGTAGGGGAGCATCGCTTGGATATACTCCTCCCGGGTCATCCCGTTGCCTTCGCTGTGCCTGTTCCACAGGTCGGTCGGGTCGACGTTGGCGGTCTTGATGTCCTCGACGCCAACCGCCCGCAAAGCCTCGACCGTCGCCGGAAGGGAACTGACATTCCCCCGGTGGATGCACATGCCGACGCTGACTGTAAATCCCCGCGACTGGCACAGCCGCATCGCACGCAGCGCGTCCTCTTCCGCGCCCTTCCGGCCCCGCATCCAGTCGTGCCAGCCGACCCCGTCAAAGCTGATCGCAATCAGCGGATGCAGGCCGCGCCGCTCAAACCCGTCCAGCACCTCATCGTCCAGCAGCCAGCCGTTGGTATGGAAATTGCGGATGACCATATGATGGGAGAGGATGCGGTCGATCAGCTGCCAGATGTCCTTCCGCACCAGCGGTTCGCCGCCGGTGATGTCCACCCGCAGCACGCCGCATTCCGCCATCTGGTCGATCATCTCCAACGCTTCCTCAGTGGAAAGCTCGCCCAGCATCCCGTCCGGCGCGTCCATGTAGCAATGGCGGCAGCGGAAGTTGCACCGCCCGGTCACAGACCAGAATATCTTGTTGACATAACGGTTTTTGTAATACCGGTAATATTGGTCCTCAGCCAGCGGCTGGGGGGTTTCACCCGGCTGGATAAACCCCTTTTCTTCCGCTTCCCGGAGGGCGGCCAGTGTTTCACCGTCGAGGTCGGGTGCGGATAATTCCGTTTCGCCGTCGCAGAGCAGCAGCGTCTGGAACATCTCCCTGGACAGGGCTGTCAGCTGGTTTTCCGGCCGCCTGACCAGCATCCAGGCCATCCCTTCCCATCCGCGCAGCAGGTATTCCGGTTTGAGACTGTAATACATAATCGTTCCTTCCGTTTCTGTAAAGAAAAGGGCAGGCAGGACGTATTGCCTGCCTGCCCCTTCTTATTGACTTGCATCAATTGTTTGTTTTTAGCCGTTCATGTATTCTGCATGAATGCCATCTGCGCAGCCATCGCCGGGCCGGTCATAGTTGACGGTGCAGTAGTAGACACCGCTGGTGGTGATGACATCGCTGTTATCAAATACGACGCGCTCCGCAACTGCTTTTACATACTGTGCCATTTTCTTTTCAGACATAACTGAACCCTCCGTTTTTAAAATTTATAAAAAGCCTTTTATTTCCGAACGCAGGCTCTTTATTTCCAAGACTGGCCCGGGCAAACTCCACTGACACCGTCACAGGAATTGCCATTGTCATGGCCGTTGGTTCTGCAGACGAACTCGTCACTGGTGGTTATGACGTCGCTGTTGTCAAATTCAACCCGTTCAACCATAGCTTTCTCATATGACTCCAATTTCTTTTCAGACATGATGATCATCCCTTTCTCGCATTTCGCATAACAAATCAGCTGTTCCAACTGCTGTTTTTATTTATAACCGGATGCCTTCCATCCTTCATCGGCACCACTGCCTGCCTTACAGGCGGTGAGGATGCCGTCACGGGTGGTCAGCATCTCGATTTTCAAATTCCGGCCATCCCGCCATGGGTATGGCCACGTCTGTCATCCTTGTTTTTTTAAAGACTGGCCGCCGAATACCTTCCGGCCNNCCCGCCCGGGCAGTGCCCGCAGCCATAACCGGAAACGCCGCGGCCGTATCTTTTTTAAATACCTGCGGACATTTTCCTCGGTGCAGGGGACATAATCATCCTCCTCGGTCTGGTAATATCCGGCCATCACACCGATAATCCACCCTTCCGGGACCGTCTCCTTCCACAGCCGGTTGTCCCCGCAGATCAGATACCCTTCCTCCAGCACCCGGATGACCCGGTGCAGCACATACTCCCCGCTGGGGCGGCGGTACAACGCGACATCTCCGGCTTTGAGCCGGCCCTGCTTCCTTTCAATGACGACCGTGCTTCTCCTGTTGTGCAGCAGAGGCTCCATGCTGTTGCCGACCGTCTGAAAAAGGCTGCGCCCGCGTGCCGCGAGTTCCTGTTCAATCGTATGCGGCATCGTCCTGAATCGCCACCGAAATCGTCCCCAGGAATTCCCGGACATCCTTCTGTGCGGTATCCGCGTCGACGTCCTCAAAGCGTTCGAGTGTCTTTTCCACAAGCTGCTGCTCGGTCGTGCCTTTTTCCAGCTCCTTCCAGTAGAAAACAGCCGTCTCATTCATCCTGATCATGCCGTTGAAGCTCTTGCTTGCCTCTCCAATGGCGACCACCATATATTCTGAAGCCAGTTTGCGCAGGATAAACCCTTTTTTAGTCTTGAGCATTATTGATTTCCTCCACCTGTCGGACACGTTGCCTGACGCATAGTCTGATAAGCCAGCTGCGCCGCCTCCAGCTCGCGGTTGCATTGCAGCAGATAAAACGTAACTGATGTGACCAGCTTTTCAAGAAGCTGCCAGAATCGGTCAAAATCTTCCGGCTCTTTCGGGATCAGGATCTGATGGAAAATCCGTTCGCTGATCTCAGCCGGCTGTAAACGGCGGATATGGTTATCCGGGCTTTGCTCCAGAAAACAGACCGCCCGCACCGGACGCATGATATTGCTGCCCAGCTGCTCCTTCCCCTGCCAGGGTGTCCCGCAGGCATACAAGGTTCCGTCGATAAACCGGAAAACCGGTTTGTCTCCGTTGACAACCTCCGCCCGGCCGCCGAAAAGCTCAAGCCACAAACGCATGTGGGTAGTTTTCCCGGTGCCGCTCGGCGCAGTAAAAACATATGCGTCCCCATCTACTGCCACTACCGCCGAGTGCAGCAGAAAAGCGTCGTACTGCGGCAGCTTGAGGCAGATCTGACGGTAGATGCAAAGGCTTTCACAATAAGAAAGCGAAAACTGCTGGTTGCCGCCCTGCTCCCGGAGCAGCTGCTCTTCGGAGACGGAAACCGTAAACAGCGGCGGTCCTTCAACGATGTAATCCCGGCACAACTGCTTCACGCCGGGGTAGCGGTTGTCGATCCCGATGGGGATACCGGCGATCTGGATGCAAAACATATATTCTCAACCACTCCATCTGTGATCTGTATATCTATAAAATAATGCCCTTCACAGCAGCGGCATCCCGACCCGGCAGACAGCTTTTATATGGCCGGCAGAAGGTCAGGGAGGGGAAAACGCCCGGAAAAAGATATCCTGCCCGGTGCTGAAGGGAAAAACGGTAAAAATAATGAAAAATAATTACTTCCAATACATATATACCACAATCCCAAAAGTTTGTCAAGAGCAAAATAAGTTTTTTAATAATATCATAGGCTTCGGTTTATTTTCTCCTGCTTTTGATTATATTTTTCAAACAAAATCCGGCGTCACCAGGCTGCAATTAACGGAATTTCTGCGGAATATCCATTCAAATTTCTGTTTATACCCATCCCCACCCCCCTGATCCGCCTCAATTGCCTGCCAAATGGCCTGGATGGACGCAACATTTCTAATAATAATTAAAAAATGGCTGTAATTTTTTAACGCCTGTGCATTGACAATTTTACTATTTTTATGGCATAATTTATCATATCTGGAAGTGTATGTGCGGCTTTGATCAGACCTGCTTTTGTGGAATCTGCCCATGCCCGCCCCTAGCTGGATGTCAGCACCCGGACGCTTCCCTGAAAATGTATGAGACTGTTCATCGGAATATACAAATCTGTTATGGCCCGGAATGATCGGTTTGGAAAGGGGCTTTTTGAAGCATATGAAAATTGCCATGATCGGCGGCAAGCGGGTTCCTTCCCGCGAAGGCGGAATCGAGGTCGTAATCGAGCAGCTCGCGACCCGGATGGTCGCCGCAGGCCACCAGGTGGATGTGTACAACCGCCGGGGACGGAATGTCCTGGATAAAAATTCGCCTACATATCAAAGCAAAACCTATCGCGGGGTCCGGCTGGTGTCCGTCCCCACCTTCGAGGCGCGGGGTCTCAATGCGCTGGTCTATTCCTGGCTGGCGACCATCCGGGCACTGTTCGGAAGATATGACGTGATTCATTTTCATGCGTCCGGCTCCTGTGTGGCGCTTTCGCTGGCCCATCTGTTCGGTATCCGCACCGTCGCGACGCTGCACGGCATCGACAGCATGCGCAGCAAGTGGGGAGGGTTTGCCTCCGCCTACCTGCGGCTGGGGGAAAAGATGGCCGCCAAATATGCGGATGAGCTGATCGTCCTCTCCAAGGCCAACGGCGATTATATCAAGGAAACCTACGGCAGGGAATGCCGGCTTGTCCCCAACGGCATCGGCGAACCGGTGACAGCGGGGCCTGCGGCACTGGAAAAGATGGGCCTGGCCCCGGGGAATTACCTGCTGTTTCTGGGGCGGATTGTCCCGGAAAAGGGGCTGCACTACCTGATTGAGGCATACCGGGCGGTCAAAACCGATATCCCGCTGGTCATTGCCGGCGGTGCGTCGCATACAGATGCGTATTTCGCCCAGCTTCAGCAGATGGCGGCAGGTGACCAGCGCATCCGGTTTACCGGGTTTGTGGATGGGGAAAAGCTGCACGCTTTGTTCCAGTATGCGCAGATTTTTATCCTGCCCAGCGACCTGGAGGGGATGCCGATGGCTCTGCTGGAGGCGATGAGCTACGGCAGCTGCTGCCTGGTCAGCGACATCCCGGAAAACCTCGCGGTCATCGGTGATTTTGGCGCGTCCTTCCGGCATGGGAACGTGGAGGACCTGCGCAAAGAGCTGGAAGTGCTGCTGGCCGACCCTGCCCGCCGGGAGTATTACCGCAGCCATGCGGCTGAACATGTCCTCTCCAATTTCAATTGGGACGCGGTTACCCGGCAGACGCTGCAGTTCTATCAAAAATAAGGAAGATGGTTGTTGATTTTATTCGTTGCATAAATTTCTGATATTGTTCTGAGGTTGAAGACAGAAACCACCGGTACACTGTGCCTCACTGAGGGCGCAGTATCTGCCATTGTGGAAATATCGAAGATTGTAAACGAAAGAAATGGTTGTACAATCAGAGACAGCGGACAATGCCAATTTGTATTTGATGGGTTATTCTGAAGGGGAATTTGGAATATGGGAAATAAACTGAAAAAAATATTAGAAATTTTGAAGAAAAAGTTTGGCGCGTTTAAAGAAAAAATGGCTGCCCTTTTTTCGGCTGCCGCTTTGGTGCTCAGGGAAAAGTTTGCGGCGTTCAAAGAAAGCAGACAGGGCCGCGCTGTCATCTCCGGCCTCCGGGCATTTGGCAGGAAGGTCGCCGAGTACGACGACGAAGAAGCGATCAGGGAAAAGGTCGATGAGATAACCGACAAAATCTTCGCGGCCATTTTGGCAGGCCCCCGGTATCTCCTGAAAAAGTTCCGGGAGAGCAGGGCCGGTTCCGCCTTCCTTTCAGGGCTGGAAAAGCTGAGGGGGAAGGCCGCTGCCCGGCTCGCTTCTTTCACGAAGGAGAGAATAAAAGAAAAAGCGGCCGCTTTCTTTGCGTCCGTTTTGGCGGTCCTGAAAAAGATATACGGGGCGTTCAAGGCCAGCAGGGCGGGCACCGCTCTGTCGGCGGCCTGGGGCGCGCTCAAAAGGAAATTTAAGGAAAGCAGGGCCGGCTCTGCCCTCATCGCTGCCTGGCAGCCGCTGAAGGAGAAAAAGGTCTCGGATGTTTTGTCCGCAGTGTCCGCATTTTTTGCGGATAAGTGGGATGCTTTCAAAAAGAGCAGGGTATATGCCGTTTTGTCGGCAGGTTTTGGCGGGCTGAAAAACAGGCTGGGCGCGCTCCGGGGGAGCAAAGCCGGTGGTGCTTTTGCGTCCTTCTTTGCCTCGCTGAGGGAAAAGGCCGGCAAATGGGTCAAAGGCCGCCTGCCCAGAAAGCCGAAAAAGTCCGCCGCTTTCAAAACCTTCAAAGGGAAGCTCCGGTCGATCCGTGATAAAAGGGTTTCTTCCGTTTTGCAGGCGGGCGGATGTTTTCTGATTGCCGGTATTTTGGTTGTGCGGATGGTGGGTTACTTTGTCGGGCAGATTGTCATCATCCCCGAGGAGGAAGTCCCGCTGACGCCTGGTGCGTCGATGGGGTATATCTACACTTCCGGCGACAAGTTTTATGATCAAAATGGCAGCCTTTACCAGATCTGTTCCATCGGGTTTAGCAACGCTTTTGAACAGAACAACCAGACACCGGTCTATAACTATTGTAATGAAGACAGCTATCGTGAACTGGCTGAATTGGGGTTTAATACCGTCCGGTTTTATCTGAACTACCGGCTGCTGGAGGACGACAGCCAGCCGTATGTCTATAAGGAAGAGGGCTTCGCCTGGCTGGACCAGAATGTCGAATGGGCGTCCAAGTACGGCATCCATATCCTGTTCAACATGCACTACCCGCAGGGCGGCTACCAGTCCCAGTGGGACGGGATGGCCCTCTGGCGCAACCAGAATGGGGAACAGCAGCGGCTGATCGCCCTGTGGAAGGCGATCGCTGAGCGGTACGCAGGCAATACCACCGTGCTGGGATACGGCCTGCTGAATGAGCCCCACCTGCTTTTGCAGGGAAGTGCCTCTGCTGCGCTCCAGCAGTGGACCTCGCTGGCCCAGCAGATCACCGACGCGATCAGAAGCGTCGACCTGTACCATATCCTTTTTGTCGAGCCTGCGACTGGCGCGAAGAACCCCAGCACCGGCGAGACGGTTTACCAGCTGAACAATCAGTATAACCTGATCTCGGTCAATGATCCGGTCAACAATGTGGCGTATGAGATGCATCTGTACGAGCCGGTCGATTTCTCGATGATGGGCCTGGTGCAGCAGTCGGGCGACTGGAGTTACCCGGATAGTGACCGTGAGATCAGGGTCGGCAACGATCTGACGCGGTTGGAACCGACCTATTCCTCCTCCATCAATCAGAGTGCCACCTATTCGGATACGGGCAATTCCGGCTGGACGTATGTTGAGACGGTCTGGATGGATTCCGGTACCCTTGGCGGTGACTTTATCAATCCTGCGCTCGGGTGTGCCCGCCTGACCAGCGCAACCGATACAGTTTATATGGATGACGTGGTGGTATCTGTCCGCCCGACCGGCGGCGGGGAATATGTGGCTTATGAAAACGACTTCTCCTCTGCCAGCGACAGCTGGGACAATTACTGGACACAGTCGGGCTCTGCAAGCTGCACCTATACTTCCAGTACCGGGCATAACGGCAACGGCTGCATGATGGTCCAGGGGATTACCTCCTATACCACCATATCCGACAGTGAACCCTATTACATCAATCTGCGTGCCGGCTACCAGTACAAGGTTTCGGCCTGGGTGAAGGTGGAGAGTTCCAATTCTGCCAATGATATTATCGCATATCCCCAGATGGTGGCGTACAAGAGTTCGACTTCCGGGTCGTTTACCAGTGAATACCTGTATAATCTCCTGAGCAGCTACCAGTCGACCGCCAGCAGCATGGGGCATCCGCTGTATATCGGGGAGATTGGGCTGCTGGCCAAGGCTTTGAGTTACGGCGGCGACCAGTGGCTGACGGACTTCCTGAGCATTTGCGACCAGAAGGGGATCAGTTACAGCTATCATGTCTATCACGCGACCAATTTCGGGCTGTACATGAACAGTGCCTATTCGCTGCCCGCCAACCGGAACGAAACGCTCTTCCAGGTCTTTGAAGACAGTGTCGGATAAGATGGGTTCGGATATATTTTTGGTATGGCCAGGATACTGCAACTGAAAAGAAAAGAGTGCTGACGCAAAAGGAGCGATTGATCAATGCAGCAACATATCAATATATATGAGAACACCAACCAGGTCATGGCCGACGCATTGGAACGGGTTGTCATGGAACTGTATATGAAGAAGGAACGGGACCAGTGCAAGATGATCACCTTCTGCGGCAGTGAACCAGGCGTCGGGACCACTTCCATCGCGATTGACGTCGCGATTTTCATGGCCAAATCCGGTTGGAAGACCCTGCTGGTCGACGCGGATCTGCACAAAAGCATCGAGTATAAAACTCTGAGCAGCAAGAGCACCTTTGGGTTTGCCGACTATCTGGAGGGCAGATGCCCGATCGACCGGGTTACCATGTCGACCAATGAAGCGAACCTTTTCTTCCTGCCCTCCGGGGTGGCGTATGGACGCCCTCTGCCGCTGTTTTGTTCCGAGCAGCTCAACCACCTTCTTGAGCAGCTCAACCAGGAATATGAGTATGTGATTTTTGACGCGCCGGCGATCAATTCCTCAACCGATACCTGCGTGCTGGCCTCCAAGGCCGACGGGACGGTGCTGATCACCGCGTACGGGCTGTCTTCCACCAATATTCTGAAAAGCAACCTGGAAACCATCCGCAAGTATAAGATCAATCTGCTGGGAGTCATTTTGAACCGGTCAGACCGGGAGTTGTACCGTTCCTATACGCGGGACTATGATTATTTCAACAAGATGAAATATCGCAAAGATGCAAAGCGCGGGAAGGCATTCCGTCCGATACAGAAAATCAATGGAGGAAATGGATGAAAATAAAATCATTTTGTATCCGGCTGCTCACACTGCTGTGCGGCCTGACCATTTTGATGCAGACAATCGGCTTTTCCGTTTCTGCCGCGGCATCTCCGGCCAGAATCCTTCTGGATTCATATGAGATTGTCGAGGGGCAGGTGTCTCCCGGTGAAGAGGTTGTGCTGCGCTTTACCTTCCGCAACGTCAGCCAGGATACTGGCGCTGCAAGCGTGCTGATTACCTATGGTCTTGGGGACAGCGGTGTTGTTCCCGTCTACGGGGAATCCAACCAGATCTATGTTTCTTATCTGGGCCCGGGGGAAAGCTATGTCAAGGACGTCGCCTGCCAGATTTTGAGCTATCAGACGATGGACACCGCCCGGGTCTCTTTTGCTGCGGTTTATCAGGATGACGCATCCGGCGGGGCAAGCAACGAGTTTGTCATCGGCATCCCGCTGCAAAAGCAGATCGAGCTGCAGTTGGAAAATCTGAAGCTGCCGGAGGAGGCAAGGGTCAAGACGCAGTCGACCGGCCAGCTGACCATCCGCAATACCGGCAGTATCGACGCCTACCAGGTGGTCCTCCATTGCGACGGTGCCATTCAGGATATCCAGAAGACGGTCCAGCTGGGGGATCTGACGGCGGAGGATTCGATGGCGATCGACCTGAACCTGACCTTTTTGAAGGACGGGGAACAGGACCTGTCGCTGTGGCTGGAGTATCAGGACAAGAACGGGGAAACGATGCAGACCGCGCCAATTGCACACACCGTTATGGTGGCAGCCTCCCCAATCCCGGACGGAAGCAGCGCACCGGTCTGGGTGGAAGAAACATCGTCTGTCCCGGCTTATATCGTTGTAACGGTTGCGGTTCTCATTCTGGTGTCGCTATTGGGGATCTGGGTATACTTCCGCGCCAAGAAACGGAACAAGTATGTGGACTGATAAAGGAGATCGCTATGGAAACTGAAATGAGATCCATAACCGAAGATGTTCGGTTGTGTATACAGGAACTGCGCCGCAAGGTGTTTGTCCTTTTGCTGGCTGGATTGGTCGGCCTGATTGCCGGCATTGTCGGTTCCCAGTTTGTCAAAGGGAATGTGTATCAGGCCAGGGTCTGCATCTATAACGCCCAGTATTCCTCCTATTATGAAACAACCGCAATGGCCAATTTCCTTCAGAATGCCCAGACGCTGTCCCAAAGCAGAAAGGTCGCGGAAAATGCGGCTGAACTGCTGGGGGGGGATTATACCGCCGATGAAGTGCAGGGCTGTGTCCAGCTGTATCTGGAAGAGGACTCCAGTGTCGTGTGGATTTACTGTGAGTCTGCGGTCCCGCAGCGTGCGGTCGAGATCGTAAATGCGTTTACCGAATCGCTGGCCGTCGAAATCAAGTCGATCGTTGGGGCTGACAGCATACAGATTCTGGAATATGCCCAGTCGGCCAGAATGATCAGCAACCTGTCGACAACCCGGCTGCTGATCATGGTGCTGATCCCGATGGCATTTGTAACGATGGCCTGCATGATTATTACACTGCGGCTGCTGCTGTCCTCGCGTATCCTGTCGATCGACCGCTGTACGCTGAATGGGCAGATCAACCTTCTGGGCGTCATCCCGGAAATTTCCAAAGGCACAGGTGAGAACGAACGCAGGGGTATTTAAGGCATGAATAATCTCATACTTCTCAGTATCGGGGTGATTGCCCTCTGTATCGGGGGAGTTGGGCTGGTCCTGATTTACAATAAGCCGATCTTTCTCGTCTATTTTCAGATCGTTTATTGTGCCAGCATGCGCTTTCTGATCTCCGAACTGCATTTTCCGGGAGTTATCCGTTTTTTGCCGGACGCAGTGACGCTGATGCTGTTTGTGCACTGCATCCTGTGCATCAAAAGAAGAGAGTATACAGCTGTTGCCAAGCTCCCGTTGTTTTTTATCGGGGGTTTTTTGGTCTTTTCGCTGATGTCGTTTTTCCTGAATGAACAGCCAGTCCTGTCGCTGGTTTGGGGGATACGGGTCGTGGTCCGGGCGTTTGTCTTCTGGTTTGCCTGCTTTCTTTTTCTGCGGAAAAAGGACGTGATAAAGCTGATTGAGATCTGTATGACGCTGCTTGTGGTGAATGCGCTGACCGCCGCGTTCCAGTTTTTTGTGCAGGGGTACAGCTTTGACTTTGTCGGCGGGCTGTTTGGCGTGGAACCCGGCTCCAATACGGAAATGAATACATTTATCGTACAGATGCTGATCTGTGCGATGGCGATGTTTATTTACTATAAATGCGGCTGGAAAACGATTGGGCTGACGATCGTGCTGTGTGTCTTCATCGCGGCGATCAGCGAGCTGAAGGTGGTATTCCTTGAGATCCCGATGATCTTTTTCATGCTGCTGCTCTGTTCCGGCTGGAAGCGGCGGAGTATTTTGCTGCTGGTGGCGGGCGGCCTGGCGGTCTATTTTTCGATGATGCTGTTTTTCATCCTGTATCCCGACTGGGCCAACTTTTTTAATATTGAGACGATTATGGAATACATCGGGGATGATACCGGATATGCCGGCCAGGGGACTTTGAACCGTATGAGCTCGATCCCGTTTGTTTTTGAGAACATGTTTAAGTCCCCGATCCAGATGCTGTTTGGCTATGGGCTTGGGAACGCGGATTCCTGGGCGATGTTTACAAGCAGCCTGTATCAGGAATTTGGAGATTACCGGTATTACTATTTTGGCTTTGCGATGCTGCTGGTGGAAAACGGGGTGCTGGGAACGATCTGCTATCTCGGATTTTTTGCGAGCGTGTGTATCTGCGGGTTTGTTTACCGGCTGAAGGACCCTGAGAATGCCTGCTGGTATACGATGGCGATTGTCGGCAGCTTGCTGGTTGTATTCCACCAGCTCTATTCTTCGACCTTGCGGGTGGATATTATCTACAATTACATGTTCTGGATGTCCATTCCCTTTATCATGATGCGGGAGGCCTATCTGGAAAAATCTTCCCCGGGGGATGCCGAAGCGGTGGACGGGACGCCTGTACCGCCCCAAAAAGGCGAAAGTGAATATAAAACCGGCAGATACATCTTCTGAGGACCGCGCATCCATGGAGACTGCCTGTCAGATAAAATGGAAGCGAGGAAATGCAACCTATGAATCAATCAGAAAAGTCCAGGACAGAAAAGTCCAGGACATTTAATGTGACACGGAATGCGGGCTGGGCAGTGGTGCTGCATCTGCTGACCATCCTGTGCCAGTTTGTCTCCCGGACAATCTTTATCCAGCTGCTGGGCATCGACTATCTGGGTATCAACGACCTGTTCAACAATGTGCTGATCATCCTGTCCTTCACCGACCTGGGGATTGGCAGCGCAATCGTGTTCAGCATGTATAAGCCCCTTGCCAGCAAGGATACCGAAACGCTGACTTCCCTGATGGACTTTTATAAAAAGGCTTACCGGGTGATCGCGGTCGCTGTCGGGGTATTCGGGCTTGCGCTGGTCCCGTTTCTGGGATTCATCATCAAGGACCCGCCTGAAATCCCTGAAAACCTGCTGTTTATCTATTTTTTGTATGTTGCAAACGCGGTGCTGACCTACTGCTACTGCTACAAGAAATCCATTATCACAGCCGATCAGAAGGATTATATCGTCACCATCTATTATAAGATCTTCTATTTTTTGCAGATCATCTTGCAGATTGTCTTTCTGCTGATAACCCGGCAGTTTATCGTCTATCTGGCTATCCAGATGGCCTGCAATCTGCTGAATAACCTGTTCGCTTCCCGAAAAGCGGATAAAATGTACCCCTATATCAGGGAAAAGCCCAAAAAGAAGCTGGGACGGGCGGAGATCTCGACGATTGTCAACAACGTCCGTTCGCTGATCATCTACCGCCTCAGCGATACCGTCATGAACTCGATTGACAATATCCTGATTTCAGCACTGATCGGGATGAAGAGCGTGGCGCTCTGTTCCAACTATATGCTGATCGAAAACTCCGCCAACCAGTTTATCAAGCAGATCGTCAGCGGGTTCACCGCCAGCGTCGGCAACCTGAATGTCGCGGCGGGGCGTGACAAACAGATCGAGATTTTTGATGCGATGATGCTGATAACTTCCTGGCTGTATGGGTATCTTACAATTGGGCTGGTTTTGCTGACGACGCCGCTGGTCAAACTGTGGCTGGGCGATGTGTATACGATCGGTGCCTTTGTCGTATTTGCGATGGCAATCCGCAACTATGTGGCGGGGATACAGTTTGTGCCGTATACCTTCCGCACGACGATGAACCTGCTGGGGGAAAACCGCTGGATGCCGCTGCTTGGGGCGGCCGCCAACCTGGTGCTGTCGGTGGTTTTTGCCCACTGGTTCGGGATCGCGGGCATCTTCCTGGCGACGATGGCCGCGCGGCTGCTGACGACCAGCTGGATGGACATTTTCGTGGTATTCCGCAAGGGCTTTTGCCAGTCGCCGTGGCGGGTCTACCTGAAGACTGTGCTGTATGGGGTGGTCATGCTGGCGAATATGGCCATTACATGGTTTGTCCTTTCCCTGATCACGATAGAGGGGATTCCCGGGTTTATTGTACAGATCCTGGTATGCAGTGTTGTCTGCAACCTTCTGTTTCTGGTGTGCTACTGCCGCACAAAAGCGTTTGGATATGTCTGGATGCAGTTCCAGAACCTGATCAAAATGCTGTTTCGCAAGTACATATCCAAATCCTGAAAACTGGTATGATTACCGGCCTGCGGTACAGCCATCTTGCTGACGGCCGCATCGCGGGTCCGGCTGTAAGGAGCACACAATGAAAAAGATTGTCAAAAGGTTTTGTATCGGGGTATTTGTTATCCTGTTTATCATCCTGCTCTGCCTGGGGTTTTATAATCCGCTGGAGGTGACGCATTATTCGATCACCGATGATGCGCTGCCGCCGGAATTGGATGGGTATAAGATTTTGCAGATCTCAGACTTCCACAGCGCAGTCTTTGGAAAAGGCCAGCAGGATATCATCCGCATGGTCAGGGAGGAAACGGCCGACCTGATTCTGCTGACAGGGGACATCATGGACAAAAGGGATACAGAGCTTGAAAATGTCCGGCTGCTGCTGGAAGGGCTGGAGGGCCTGGCCCCGGTCTATGCGGTCGCGGGCAACCATGAACTGATCAACTGGGAGGTATATCCTGAATTACAGGAGCTGTACAGTCAATATAACGTCACCGAGCTGTCTGATTCCGGGGTGCGGATACTGCATAACGGGGCCTGGATATATCTTTATGGCATCAGCGGGGAGGTCGGGACCAAGATTTTTGAAGGGAAAGACTTTTCGGTTGCAGATTGTGCCGAAGGCTGTTATGGCATCCTGATGTTCCACTTTGATCCGTATTTTGATCAGATTGCCGAAAAGGCTTCGGGGTATTCGCTGCTTTTTGCCGGGCACAGCCATGGCGGGATAATCCGGCTGCCGCTGATCGGCCCGCTGATTTCCAACGAGAAGTCGCTGTTCCCGCCCTATGCCGGCGGCATCTTCCAAAAGGATGGGCTGACCATGGTTTCCAGCAGGGGGCTGGGCAAGGCTGTCATCCCCCGGTTCAACAACCCGCCGGAGCTGGTGAGCGTCACGCTGCACAGCAGATGAAAGCCGGGAAAATAAATGGTTTAATTGGAAAAGGCAAAGGCCGTCTGTATTGGAAAGCCGAATCCGGGGACAGGAGGCTGCCGTTTTGGGGAGTTTTCTGTTTTTGAGGGAATACGTTTATTTTTTTATGAGGTTTGTTTATTTTTGCCGTAAAATCTTATATTTGCCGAATGATCAATAACTTTGTCGGGAATTGGTGAAAAATATAGGGATATTCCCGATTTAATTAAAGTTTTGGTTTTTCTCTTGCAGATTCCGTGAAAATATGCTATAATATAAAAAGGTAAAAGGCGTCTTGTTTAAAGAATGATACGGTTTCAGCTGTCTGGTTCTGGCCTGCCGGTCGCAGGGGGGCTGGAGCTCAATTTGTCGGTATTTGACGAGCGAACGATTTCCATGGAGGGAGTGGATAGAAGCCCGGTCGTGGGCTGTAGATGTCCGTTGGTTTGGATGTGGTAATCGCTGCCCGGGATTGCAGCCGGAACCAGCTTTATGGATGCCCTGTAAAATGGTGATCCGTTTTGGGTGAGGCCCGGTGGATGCAGACAAGGCGTGTGTAAAAGTCAGGCAGTTGTTTGATGGACAGTGGCACATCCGGGTAAAATACTGATATAAAATGGAGATGATTTTGTAAATGAATCGCTCAAATAAAGGTGCCGATACAAATACATTGCAGATCGTATTTGATGTCGGGTTATGCGCATGTGTGTTTTTGCTGTCTTTGCTGCTGACGACCGATATTGAAAGCATTTTGTATTTTGATAAGCAGAATATATTTTCTTTGTTTTTGTTTACGGTGCTGTACGTTCTGGCCAACCAGTCGATGCGTGTCTATAACAGGACCACCTTCTATTATCCTGACCGCATCTTCAGGTGTAACACGCTGGCGTTTGCGTTGGCGACCGTTACGCTGCTCTTTTTGCAGTATATCGCGGCGGACGGGCTGTTTGACAAGGATTTTCTCTTTGTGTTTCTGCCGGTGTGTTATCTGGTGCTGATTGCGGGGACCCAGCTGTTCCACCGTCTGGGCCATAACCGGGTCGGCAAGTATACCACCCGTATCCTGCTGGTCGGGACAAAAGAGGCGTATGAGAAATATTTGTATTATGTCAACAAGACCAATACCCGTATCAGCGTCGTGGGGTATCTGGACGAATCTGCTCTTGCCGGCCAGACGGAGGCTGAACGGGTCGCATATTTTGACCAGTATGTCCGCACCCATGCGGCGGACAAGGTCTGCATCATGGAGACGCAGCTGGACCGGTATAAGGACATTGCCGATCTCTGCCTGCGGATGGGGATTACGGTCGAACTGGTGATTGACCATGCGTGGAACGATACCAACAGCTGCTATGTTTCAGCGGTGGGGACCTATCCGGTCGTTATTTACCACACGATTTCCTTTAATTCCGGCGAACAGTTTGTCAAGCGGGTGCTGGACATTGTCGGTTCAGTTGTAGGGCTGGTCCTGGCCTCCCCGATCATGCTTGGGGCGGCGATTGCGATCAAGCTGGACTCGCCCGGGCCGGTGCTGTTCAAACAGACGCGGGTGGGGATGAACGGACGGCGTTTTAAGATGTACAAGTTCCGTACGATGTATATTGATGCGGAGGCCCGCAAACAGGCACTGATGGCGCAGAATGAGATGAGCGACGGGCGGATGTTCAAGCTCAAGAACGATCCCCGTATCACGCCGGTCGGGCGTTTTCTGCGCAACACCAGCATTGACGAGCTGCCCCAGCTGTTCAATGTGCTGATCAATGATATGAGTCTGGTGGGGACCCGTCCGCCGACATTGGATGAAGTGGAGCAGTATGAGCGGGACCACTGGAGACGGATCAGCATCAAGCCGGGGATTACGGGTATGTGGCAGATCAGCGGCAGAAGCAGCATCACCAACTTTGAGGAAGTGGTGCAGCTGGACGTCAGTTATATCGACGGCTGGAATATTCTGCGGGATTTGAGGATCATTTTCCAGACGGTGGGCTGTGTGCTGAAAAAGCAGGGGGCCTGCTGAGCGGTAGGGAATGGAAGATTCAAGATCTTGCAGACTGATTCATATATTGTGTTGTGGATAAAAATACCTGAAAGGGTATAGATTCGTACATAAAAAGGAGGTCTCTCGGATGATCTATGAAAAAGCGCGGGCTGAACAGATTTTGTTTGATAACAGCGATGTGATTACAACCAGTGAGATTAACGGTGGTGAATCTGTAGAAGCGATGTCTTTATCTGCTGTGAATGACTGTCCTCTTGGGTTGTTTGGGAACACGGGAGGCAGCTGTCCATTCAACTGGATCACCAGCTGATGGGCTGAGCAGACAGCTCGGACGGCTATGACGGTCGGCATGTTGCAGCCGGGCAATTGAAAAGACAGCGGCTGGCAGATGGATATTGAGGTTATGCGCATGAAGGCAGGCAGGACTGACACCTACCT
>DCTE01000030.1:0-188 GCA_002329405.1 Ruminococcaceae bacterium UBA1448
TTTTGCCGTGGTCAACGTGGGCGACAATGGCAATATTACGCAGATCGTTTCTGGTCATAAAGTAAGTTCCTCCTTCAATTACAGCGGGTTTTCTTTATTTGTGGTATTTGTTTCCGGCGGCGATCATAAAACCGCGGTAGACCTGCTCCAGCAGCATGACGCGCGCCAGCTGATGGGGAAAGGTCATT
>DCTE01000030.1:241-5392 GCA_002329405.1 Ruminococcaceae bacterium UBA1448
GCCGACAGGTCGGGAGAAGAGATCATCTTTCCTTCAATGCACATCGGAATGACATAGGCATCTTTTGGAATCTTAGAAAGGATCATCTCTCCTTCCTTTTCAAGTGCCTTCTCGATTTCCGCATCAGAAGGGGAATCGGGCAGTCTTGATTCGGGGAGTTCGGTGACCGTCAGCTTGCAAAACGCCGAAAGGCGCTTTGCATATTCAGCGCAGGCGTCGGTCAGGTAACGTTCTTTCAGCTTGCCGATACAGATGCTGGTGACAGAGAGCATCAGAGGTTCACCGCCTTTCCATCGTTGACCTTGCCAAGCACGTCCAGCCGGTAATCCCGTCCCGGCGTCAGCCCCAGCAGCGACAGATAACCGCAGCTGGTGTCGTAGGCCAGATCGGGCAGGTTGTTGTGCTCGCTCAGGTGTCCAAGTGAAAAGGAACGGGTTCCCAATGCGATCAGACGGCCGATTGTTTCGGCGCACTGGCTGTTGGACAGATGTCCGGTCCGGGAAGCAATCCGTTTTTTGAGATAATAGGGATACGGGCCGTTTTTGAGCATCTCTTCGTCATAATTCGACTCTAAAAGCAGATGATCGCATCCGCTCATCAGTTCGAGAATGGCCGGAGAGACATATCCCAGGTCGGTACAGATCCCGACCGCTTTTCCATCCGGCGTATCCACCCGGTAGCAGACACTTCCGGGCGAATCATGAGAAGTCGGCACAGCCGTCACCAGAAAACTGTCCAGATGGGTTTCCCGACGGATAATATGGATTTCCTCCTCGCCGGTCAGCCTTCCGGTGTCCAGCAGGCAGCGGATGGTGTCTTCACTGCCGTATATCGGGATACCATGACGTTTTGCAATCACNNACTCCCAACCCTTTAATATGGTCGGAATGTTCATGCGTCAGAAAGATTCCCCGAACCGAGTCGGGCGTCAGCCCCTGCGCCAGCAGCCATTTGGAGAAGTTGCGGATGCCGACCCCGGCATCAAAAAGCAGTCCGCCTTCCCGGTCGCCTACAAAGGTGGCATTGCCGCTGGAGGAACTGCACAGGTTGTAAAACAGGGACATGGACGATCAATCTCTCCTTCACAGGTGCTTAGAAAAACGCTGCCCGCTTCTGGCGGCAGCGTTTTTGGGAGGCTTCGGATTTCAGGCCTGCTTTTGGATATACTGGTCGGGAACCGAAATCTTCTTGATATCCGCCCCCAGTGCCTTGAGCTTGCGCTCAATTCCTTCGTAGCCGCGCTCGATATAATGGATATTTTCGATTTCGGTAACGCCATCCGCAGCCAGTCCTGCAATAATCATTGCGGCGCCTGCCCGCAGGTCGTTTGCTTTGACCGGGGCCCCCTTAAGGTGGCCGGTCCCTTCAATAACGGCGACTTTTCCGTCAACCGAGATATCCGCCCCCATCCGTCTCAGTTCATCCACATACTTAAACCGGTTGTCAAAGATATCCTCTGTGACAATCGAGGTTCCGTTGGCAAGGGTCAGCAGGGTAGTGATCTGCGGCTGCAAGTCGGTCGGGAAACCGGGATGCGGCATTGTCTTGACGCTGGTTTTGCGGAGAATGCCGGTACCGGTGACACGGATTGCATCGTCATATTCGACGACCCGCGCGCCAATTTTTTGCAGCTTGGCGGTAATAGATTCCAGGTGCTTGGGGATAACACCGCGGATCAGGATATCACCATTGGTTGCAGCAGCGATGATCATAAAAGTCCCAGCCTCTATCTGATCGGGAATGATCGAATATTCGCTGCCATGCAGATGGCTGACACCACGGATCTTGATGACATCGGTGCCGGCACCCATAATATCGGCACCCATCGAGTTCAAAAAGTTGGCGACATCGACAATATGCGGCTCTTTTGCAGCATTTTCGATGATGGTAAGGCCTTTTGCTTTACAGGCTGCCAGCATGACGTTGATTGTTCCGCCGACGGTTACGACATCAAAATAGATGTGCGCACCGGTCAGCTGGCTGGATGTCAGCCGGACCATACCGTATTCAACGGTGTTGTCCGCTCCGAGAGCCTGAAAGCCCTTGAGGTGCTGGTCGATCGGTCTTGCGCCCAAATCGCATCCGCCCGGCATCGAAACGTTGGCACGTCCAATCTTGCCCAGCAGTGCGCCCATGAAATAGTAGGAAGCCCGCATATTTTTGCCCAGCTCATATTCAACCGTATCCGAATGGATATGTGTGGGGTCAATGCGCAGGGTGGATTTATTCAGCATCTTGACTTCTGCCCCCAGACGGGTCAGAATTTTGATGGCACAGTCGATATCGCTGATGTTGGGAACATTATCTATAATACATGGTTCGTCGGAAAGAAGGACGGCGGGCAGGATGGCGACAGCGGAGTTTTTGGCTGCGCTGATGGTGACTTCACCCTGCAACTGTTTGCCGCCTTTGATGATATACTTTTCCAAAGCGACACCCCTTTTACATTTTTAACATTACTAGTATAGCACAACTGGAAGTTCTTGAAAAGTTATTTTTGACATTTGGGTGAAAAAAGATTTTTACCCCCGGTGTTCTTTTCTGTCAGCAATCCACAACAAATCGCCTATTATACCTGTACAAATTGGGTGAACAATTTTCGTCGTTTTGACGATATGACAAAAGTGTGGTGAATTTGTGGAAAGAAGGTTTTTTCTGTCTCTGACGGACGGACAGATTTTGTTCCCATTACCATGAACGATTGTCCTTTGCAATGGGAAAAACAGCTAAGAATAGATTGCGTATTTTGTCGAAAGTGTTTGAATACTTTCCACATCTTCATCTGTCCGGCGAAATGCTGAAAAGTTTTGCCGCCCTTGACAATCAGCCGCCAACTGACCTATAATAAGGTCAGTTTAGCTGTATGGCACAAGATATTGTGTAAAACCGCCTGTGCATATACAAAGTATTTGATTGACAAGAGATGGGATTTGAGGAAAAATGATTACCAGAGTCAGAAAACGGGACGGAAGGGTCGTTCCCTTCAACCTGGAAAAAATCGCGCTTGGCATCTACCAGGCGGCACAGAGCGTCGGCGGGAGTGATTATGGTACCGCGTGCAGCCTTGCCGAAGAAACTGCACACCGGCTGGAAACGCTGCTGGATTACGGTCAGCAGCCGGATGTTGAATTGATTCAGGATACGGTGGAAAAGGTGTTGATAGACAACGGCCATGCCTCCACCGCAAAGAGCTATATCCTCTGCCGGGCCGACCGGAGCCGGATTCGCGAGATGGATTCCAGCCTGATGAAGATTTATGAGGGCCTGACCTTCCAGTCGGCTGCCGAAAGCGACCTGAAGCGGGAAAACGCCAACATCGACGCCGATACCGCGATGGGTACAATGCTCAAATACGGAAGTGAGGGGGCCAAAAAGTTCAACCAGCTGTTTGTCCTCAAGCCGGAACATTCCAAGGCCCACATTGACGGGGATATCCATATCCATGACCTGGATTTTCTGACCCTGACCACCACCTGTACCCAGATTGACCTGCATAAGCTGTTCACCGGCGGATTTTCGACCGGCCACGGCTATCTGCGGGAGCCGAAGGACATCGCGTCCTATTCGGCACTGGCCTGTATTGCGATTCAGGCCAATCAGAATGACCAGCACGGCGGCCAGAGTATTCCCTGTTTTGATTATTACCTGTCGGATGGCGTCCGCAAGACCTATCGCAAGCGTTACCGGAGCAATCTCTGTAAGGCTGCGCAGCTTCTATGCGGTGATGAGCTTGCTCAAAAGGCGGAGCAGGTAGTCGGTGCATTGTATGACGCGGAAATCTATCCCTGTCTGGATGGTTCGAATGGATACAGTGAAAAAGAACGGGCAGCGTTTGGCGGAGCTGTTTCGGATGAGATGGTGGAGCGGATGCAGGCTTTTGCTGCCGTCGAATCGGAAAAGGAAACTGATCGTGCAACCTATCAGGCGATGGAAGCGTTGGTGCATAACCTCAATACGATGAATTCCCGTGCTGGAAGCCAGGTCCCCTTTTCTTCCATCAATTATGGGACGGATATCACTCCTGAAGGCCGGATGGTTTCCCGTAACGTGATGCTGGCGACCGAGGCCGGTCTCGGTGCCGGGGAAACACCAATCTTCCCAATTCATATCTTTAAGGTTAAAGAAGGGGTCAATTATAACCCTGGAGACCCGAACTATGACCTGTTCAAACTGGCGATTCGTGTTTCAGCAAAGCGGCTGTTCCCGAACTTTTCGTTTTTGGATGCGCCTTTTAACCTTGCTTATTATAAACCTGGCCATCCCGACACCGAATGCGCCTATATGGGCTGCCGTACAAGGGTGCTGGCCAACCATTTTGACCCGGAACATGAGATTGTGACCGGACGCGGCAACCTTTCCTTTACCTCGGTCAACCTTCCGCGGCTTGGCATCCTGGCAAAGGGGGATCTTGACGTTTTCTTCACCTCATTGGATAAAGTGATGGATATGGTCATCGACCAGCTGCTTGACCGGTTCCGTATCCAGGCCCGCAAAAAGGTGCGCAATTACCCGATGCTGATGGGACAGGGCGTCTGGCTTGGTTCTGAAAAACTTGGGCCGGACGATGAGGTCGGCGAGGTTCTCAAACAGGGCACGCTGACGATGGGCTTTATCGGGTTGGCAGAATGCCTGAAGGCGCTGACTGGTTTCCATCATGGTGAATCGGAAGAGTCGCAGAAGCTGGGTCTGCGGATTATCTCACATATGCGTGCACGGACTGACCGTGCGACCGAAGAGACCGGGCTGAACTTCAGCCTGATCGCGACGCCTGCTGAAGGCCTTTCCGGGACATTTATCCGCAAGGACAAGGTTCGTTTCGGTATCCTTCCGGGCATCACCGACCGGGAGTATTATACCAATTCTTTCCATATCCCGGTCTATTATGATATCTCTGCATTTAATAAACTCNNTACGAAATCAGTGCTTACGACAAAATCCGTCTGGAAGCACCTTATCATGCGCTGACCAACGGCGGGCATATCTCGTATATCGAGCTGGATGGTGACCCGACCCAGAATCTGGACGCCTTCGAACGGGTGGTCCGGTATATGAAGGAGATTGGCATCGGATATGGTTCGATCAACCATCCGGTTGACCGCGATCCGGTTTGCGGATTTACCGGCATCATCGCCAATGAATGCCCGCACTGCC
>DCTE01000030.1:5417-7900 GCA_002329405.1 Ruminococcaceae bacterium UBA1448
GGAACTACCGACCGTTTTAATGATGCAAAGCGTGCGGAAGAGCGGGACCGTGTGAAGCATGGAATCTTCCCGGGAAAGATGGAACTGTAAGCGGATTGAATGGATAAAAGGTGCCTTGCAGGACGCATAGCGTTTTGCAGGGCACTGTTTCTTTTTCTCTCTCTTTACAGACTGAACAATTCATGCTATGCTTTAAAAAAGGAAGCGATTAGAATGGAAAATGAGATTCAGGCAACTGCCGTGTCGGACTCAGGCAAAGTTTTGCGGATTGCAGGGATTGTCCGGGAGTCGATTGTCGATGGAAAAGGCATCCGGTTTACCGTGTTTTGCCAGGGATGTCCGCATCATTGCCCAGGCTGCCATAATCCTCAGACCCACCCGTTTGATAGCGGAAACCTGGTCAAGATCGAACGAATTGCGCAGGAGATCAGGAAAAACCCGTTGTTGCAGGGGGTTACCTTCTCGGGTGGAGAGCCGTTTTGTCAGGCGGGTGGATTTGCGGAGCTGGCAAAACTGGTGCATGCCATGCCGGGAGAGCTGGATGTGACCTGTTATTCCGGCTGGACGTACGAACAGCTGCTGGAAAAAGCGAAGACAGAACCGGCTGTCGCGGCGTTGCTGGATGGATGCGATTATCTGGTCGACGGGCCGTTTATTATGTCAAAGCGGGATTTAACCCTTCGGTTTCGCGGCTCCAGCAACCAGCGTTTTCTCGATCTGAAAAAAAGCCGCGCCGCTGGTAAGGCGATAAAAGCGTTGGAATAAGTGTATGATAGAACAGGAGGACTGCAATATGATTAAAGCATCAGTTCCCAGCAGAGTTTGTCTGTTTGGGGAACATCAGGATTATCTGGGACTGGAAGTCATTGCGGCAGCAATCGACCTGCGTTTTTGTGCATCGGTCACACCGCGTGAGGACATGCAGCTGCAAATCCAGATTCGCGACCGCGCATTGTCGGCACTTGGACAAGAGAATCCCGGACGGTACCAGACATATACATTGGATCTCTCACAGCCGCAGGTTTATGCGGGACAGCGGGACTACTTCCGTTCGGTGGTCAATGTTTTGACCCGTGCGGGTTATCATCTGGGCGGTGCCGATGTGGTGCTGGATTCCGAAATCCCGATCGGCAAGGGAATGTGTTCTTCGACCGCGATGGTGATGGCACTGATGGCGGGTTTGGCCGCACAGTCCGGGAGAGAGCTTGAGCCGATGGAATTGGCACAGCTCGGCTGGCAGGCAGAAGTTGCTGAGTTTGGTGAACCGGGCGGAATGATGGACCATTACGCCGGGGCACTGGGCGGGATTTTGCATCTGGACTTTTCGGATGGGGTCCGGGTTGAAAAGCTGCCGGATGTTTTAAAGGAAGATATCATTTTGTTTGATTCGTTGGAGGAAAAGGATACTCTGTCGGTCCTGCGCAGTGCAAAGACTCCGTCGGTCGAGGGGTTGAAGGTACTGGCGGCATATGGCGTCCATTCGGTGCGTGATCTGGCCGAAAATCCGCTTCTGGAGCGGAGAATCGGGATGCTGCCGGCAGAAATGGCACGCAGAGTCCGCGCGAATGTTGACAACTATCGCCTCCAGCGGATGGCTTATCAGATGCTCTCCGGCGGTGAGGTCAGCGGACGTCAGCTGGGAGGACTGCTTAACCGGCATCAGACCAATTTGAGAGATGGTCTGGGCATTTCTACTCCGAAGATCGACCATATTCTTGAAATGGCGCTGGCAAATGGCGCATACGGCGGCAAAATCAATGGCAGCGGCGGCGGCGGGTGCGCGTATTGTTACGCTCCTAAAGAAAAGAGCGAAGGCATTCTCAAAGCAGCGCAGGCAAACGGAATTCCGGCAAAACGCCTTTCGATTACCGATGGTGTGCGAATCCAGGTGCAGTAAACCAATAATTTTTGTGATCATTCAGCAGTTGGTAAATTTATCGAAATCTGTGAGAAAGGAAGATAATTACGGTTACACTGATTCGCAACTGTGAT
Source organism: Ruminococcaceae bacterium UBA1448 (assembly GCA_002329405.1). Lineage (GTDB taxonomy): Bacteria > Bacillota > Clostridia > Oscillospirales > Ruminococcaceae > Faecivivens. Next base: position 7,410 of record DCTE01000030.1, read on the forward strand.
TTATATACGCCTAAACATCTTGGACTGTCGGATGTACTGATCACCAGCAGCAGGATTGAAGCAGTTGCACCGGCAGGACAACTCAATTTTCACTTTGCCGGTGCACAGACGTTGGATGCTGGCGGCCGAAAAGTAATACCCGGCCTGATCGACCTGCATGTCCATGTGACTGGCGGCGGAGGGGAACAGGGATTTGCGTCCCGTGTTCCCGAAAGCCGGATGGAGGATATTGCGGCAACCGGCGTAACGACGGTAGTTGGGCTGCTTGGCACCGATGGTATCACCAGGAGCCTTGAGAATCTGTATGCAAAGGTTGAGGCATTGAACGAGGAAGGAATTTCCGCCTATATGCTGACCGGTTCATATTCACTGCCTTCTGTGACGCTGACCGGCAGTATTGAGCGGGATATTGCGCTGATCAGTCGGTGTATCGGGGTCAAACTCGCGCTGTCCGATCACCGCAGTTCTCATCCGAGTGTGCGGATGCTGAC
>DCTE01000030.1:7913-8522 GCA_002329405.1 Ruminococcaceae bacterium UBA1448
TTTCCGGTAAAAAGGGGCTGGTCACCATCCATATGGGCAGCGGGGAAGCGGGAATTTCTCCGCTGTTTGAAATGCTGGAGCAGTCGGATCTTCCGATTGGCAACCTGCTTCCGACCCACATGGGTCGGACAGATGCACTGTTTGCACAGGGACTGGAACTGATCAGAAGGGGCGGCAATATTGATCTGACGGGCGGCAGCGGTGAAGCAGCACAGCGAATTTTTGAGGCGGAAAAACTGGGCACTGATCTGCGGAAGATCACGGTTTCCAGCGACGGATACGGCAGCCAGCCGAAATTCGACGCAGAGGGCAACTGCATTGGTCTTGGGTGGACCGGAACCGGTGTGCTGATGGAAGAATTGCAGACGCTGGTCGAAAGCGGTATGCCGCTGGAGAACGCACTCATCTTCTTTACTTGCAATGCTGCCAGCCGGATGGGACTTCCCACCAGGAAAGGTCAGGTTTTGCCGGGGATGGATGCCGACCTGGTGATTTTGGAGGATGACTGGTCGGTGTTTGGCGTATTTGCAGGTGGCAATGAGCTGCGCTGGGATGGCAGACAACTGAAAAAAGGATATTTTTCCTGATTTTTGAAAAAAATGCTTGACA
>DCTE01000157.1 GCA_002329405.1 Ruminococcaceae bacterium UBA1448
GCGATTTTTTGAAAAAAATCGAGTAAAACTTTTATATCATTACCGACCCCACTGAGTGCGAAACATTACCCCGACGCTCTGCGCGTCGGTCGAACAGATTGGTAGTGGGTGCACAGTCTTCCTAATTGGGTGGTGGCCGAAGCTTTTAACTGCTGAGCTCGGTTTGGGAGATTGGAACCCCGGCAAACTGGGAGCGCAGGCACTGCACCGCGATCAAGTCCGCCCGGACACTGGGTTTAGAGGTCATTGCGGATAAGGTCTTCGTAGGACTGGCCTTTGACGATTAAACGGTCTTCCCCGTCCTGAACCATGACGACAGGCGGAATCGGGTTGCGGTTATAGCAGGAGGCCATCGAATAGTTGTACGCGCCGGTCGAAAGAACCGCCATGATGTCCCCGGCTTTTGCTGCCGGCAGCGAAACATTTTCCCCGAGCAGGTCGCCCGATTCGCAGCACTTGCCTGCAACCGTCACAACCGTATCCGCTTCGTCAGCAGCCCGGTTCGCAAGCAGAAAATCATACTTGGACTGGTATAGGATATAACGCGGGTTATCGCCCATGCCGCCGTCAACCGAAACATACGTCCGAATACCGGGAATCTCCTTGACTGCCCCGACCGTGTACAGCGTAGTACCGGCCTCGCCGACAATACTCCGTCCGGGTTCCATCAGGATAAACGGAACGCCTACATCCAGATCAGCAGCCTTCTTATGGATAGCCGCAGAGACAGCCTCCATATACTCGGCATACGGAACCGGGTCGTCATCCTCAGTATACCGAATACCATAACCACCGCCCAGATCAAGTTCCTCAATTTCATAGCCGGTTTCAGACTTGATATCCGCGATAAAGTCCATCATCACTTCGGCTGCCTTGACAAATGGCGTAACTTCATGAATCTGGGAACCAATATGGCAATCCACACCCAACAGACGCACGGAGGGGGTTTCAATCGCCTTTTTGACTGCTTCCATTGCTTCGCCCGTTTCCAGCGCAAATCCAAACTTGGAGTCGATCTGGCCGGTCATGATAAACTGATGGGTATGGGCGTCAATGCCGGGTTTTACCCGAAGCTGAACATTAGCGGTGTAATCCAGTTCATCCGCAAAACGGCTGATCCGTTCCAGTTCTTCCATATTGTCGACGACAATACGGCCGACACGGTTATACAGAGCCATTTTGATTTCAGCATCCGATTTGTTGTTGCCATGGAAACAAATCCGCTCCATCGGGAAACCGACCGACAGTGCTGTGTACAGTTCGCCGCCCGAAACGACGTCCGCACCCAGTCCTTCATCTTCGGCAATCCGGTACATCTCCTTGCAGGAAAACGCTTTAGAGGCATAGCAGATCATACCGTTTCCGTCATAAAAGCGGTCGATCGAATCACGATAGGCACGCATCGCGCCGCGGACGGCGTCCTCATCCATGACGTACAGCGGAGTACCGTATTTTTCAGTCAGCTTGACCGCGTCCACTCCGCCGAGCATCAAGTGGCCTTCATCATTGATCTTCACGTTTCTGTCCATTTGTATTAATCCCTTTCCTTTGTTTTGATTCTGTCATATGATTGCAGACAGGGGTTCAGCAGTGCCCATGGGTTAAAGCCTTCCCCCGACTGTTTACTCATTCTTCATCGTCAAAGCCGATATATTCGACTGTAATCTGCTCTTCGTCCGACTCTTCGTCAGCGGCATCAGCGGGTACCTGCGGTTCTGCTTCGGGGGATTCATCCGTCTCCGGCAGCAGCTCCGGGTGTTCTGCACAGAATGCGACCAGCTGTTCCAGAATCCCGCGCAATTCGTCTACCCCTTCGCCCGTCTTGGACGAAAACGGCAGAACGACGGTATCTTCCGGCAGGCCGGGAATTTCGTCCCCGATTGCCGCCAGCCGCTGCTGACGCTCTGTCTTGTTGAGCTTATCGGCCTTGGTCAGCAGAATGACAAACGGTGTACCCGTCTCAAGCAGGAAACCGATCATCTCTTTATCCTGTGCCGACGGCGGATGACGCATATCCACCAGCTGGACGACCATCCCGAGCATCCGCTTTTCATCCTTGAGATAGCCTTCAATCAGGCCCGACCAGCGTTTTTTCTCGCTGAGTCCGACCTTGGCGTAACCATAGCCGGGCAGGTCAACCAGATGCAGCTGTCCATCGAGATTGTAAAAGTTGATGGTGACCGTCTTGCCGGGTTCGGAACTGACCCTTGCCAATGCCTTGCGGCCCAAAAGGCGGTTGATCAGCGAGGATTTCCCGACATTTGACCGGCCGGAAAAGGCAACCTCCGGCAGGCTGGAGACCGGGATCTGCTGATGCAGGCCATAGGCCGCCTCAAAAGAAACGTTATGATAATTCATGCGCATCTCCCCTTCTCTTTCCAGCTCAGCATTTCACGCCGTGCAGGTTAGATTCTGTAGGCGGGATAGTCGCCGGCAGTTCAGGCTTGGGGGTCTCGGGAGCGGGAGCGGTTGTGACCGGTTCACGGCGAATCAGTACCTTATCGAGAATCTCGCTGACCCTCTTGACAGGCACGAACTGGACATGTTCCTTGACAACAGCGTCCACTTCCTCAAGGTCTTTTCTATTTTCATCCGGGATGAAAACCATCTTCATTCCCCTGCGGTAAGCAGCCATCGACTTTTCACGCAGCCCGCCGATCGGCAGAACCCGTCCATGCAGGGTGATCTCGCCGGTCATGGCGACATCCGCGCGAACCGGCATACCGGACAGGGCCGATACCAGGCAGGTTGTAATCGTGACACCGGCAGACGGGCCGTCCTTCGGGACAGCACCTTCCGGTGCATGGATATGCAGGTCATTTTTCTTGTAAAACTCGGGGTCGATACCGTACCGGTCGGCCATGCTGCGGACCAGGCTGACCGCGATCTGGGCAGATTCGGTCATAACATCCCCGAGCGAACCGGTGATCTGGGTTTTGCCGCTGCCCGGCAGGACGATCGCTTCGATCTCCATCATCTCACCGCCGACCGACGTCCAGGCAAGGCCATTGACGACGCCGACCTGGTTTTCCTTCTGGGCGGCAAGGTCGGCATAGCGCGGGATGCCCAGCAGCGAAGCAATATTTTTGGGGGTAACGGCGACCGCTTCTGCCTCGCCCGATACGATGCTCTTAGCCGCTTTCCGGCAGAGGGAGGCAAGCTCCCGTTCCAGCTGACGGACGCCCGCTTCACGGGTATAACCGTCGATCAGCTCATACAGAGCGGCCTTATTGATTTTCAGCTGGGTGGAAGTCAGGCCGTGTTTTTTCAGCTGTTTGGGCAGCAGGTGTTTACGGGCGATATGCCATTTTTCCTCGCGGGTATAGCTGCTCATTTCGATCAGTTCCATACGGTCGAGCAGCGGCTGGGGAATCATACTGGTATTGTTTGCGGTCGTGATGAACAATACGTCCGACAGGTCGAACGGCACTTCCAGATAATGGTCACGGAAGTTGGCGTTCTGTTCCGGGTCGAGTACTTCCAGCATGGCAGAACTGGGGTCGCCCTTATAATCGGCGCTCATCTTGTCGATCTCATCCAGCAGAATCAGCGGGTTACGGGTACCGGCCTGACGGATTGCGTCGATAATCCGGCCGGGCATTGACCCAAGGTAGGTCTTGCGGTGACCGCGGATTTCCGCCTCATCCTTGACGCCGCCCAGCGAGATACGGACATACGCACGTCCAAGGGCTTCAGCGACAGAATGGGCAATCGACGTCTTGCCGACGCCGGGAGGGCCGGACAGGCAGAGAATCTGCCCTTTGATATCGGGTGCCATCTGGCGGACGGCGATGGATTCAAGAATCCGTTTTTTGACCTTTTCCATCCCGTAATGATCGCGGTTGAGGATTTTTTCAGCGCGGCTGATGTCGTTATGTTCTTCGCTGACCTTATCCCAGGGCAGTTCGGTCACCGTTTCAAGGTAGGTACGGATGACCTGGCCTTCCTGCGACTGGGGCGGGGTACGATAAAGCCGTTCGCATTCCCGCAGCAGCTTTTCACGGGCAGAATCGGTGATATGCTGGATGCCCTGTATTGTCTCGGTAAAGAACATCGAGTCTTCCATCGGGGAGTCGCCTTCGCCGAGCTCCTCCGAAATCACCCGCATCTGTTCGCGGAGAAAATAATCCCGCTGGTTTTTATCCATCGACTCTTTGACCTGGTCGTAGATTTCCTTCTCCCAGCCCATGACCGAAACTTCGCGGTTGATAATACCGACCAGCATCCCGACCCTTGTCGCGAGGTCGGGTTCTTCCAGCAGAGCCTGCTTGTCCTCGACCTGCAAAAACAGGCTCTGGACAATCTTATTGTACATTCCCTTGACCGTCTTCTGAGACAGGACAGCGGTCACAATCTCATCCGGCATTTTGGGAACCATCTCGGCATAATCGTCAAAGCTGTGAACCAGCGCACGCATCATGCCTTCCTGCTTATCCTCCGATGCGTCCAGCTCATCATGGTCATAAAGCCGCCGAATCTGGGCAGTATAAAATTCACCGGAAAGGTCATACGAAATGGCCTCAGCCTTATACAGGCCCTCGACCATAATCCGAATTGAATCCTTGCCGTTGTTGAGCAGCTGCACAATCCGGGCGACAACGCCGACTGTATAAATATCCTCTGCTTCCGGGCTTTCTACAGTAAAATCTTTCTGTGCCGCCAGGAAAATCCGCTTATCCTGGGACATTGCTTCCCGGATGGCGTGAACCGACTGTTCCCTGCCAACATCAAAATGCAGCGTCATCGACGGGAACATGACAATTCCACGCATTGCAAGTGCCGGGAGTATTGCCATCTGTTCTCTTCCTTCGTTTTCCATAGTGTTTCCTTTCTGTGTCTATTCCCAATAGTTCCCCATTTCAAGAAACTGCAAATGTCATAAAAACAGTCCGTCTTCCCATGCCTTTCAGCAACGGACTATTCAGTAATCATTATACTAGATTCTGTCAGAAAATGCAACTGGTACATCCAACCGCTTTTGACAGATTTCGGGCCAGTTTTTGGGCAAAGGCAAGCCTGATGCAGATACCCGGTAATTTTGTGCCCAGGCGGGGCGATGTCTCATTTTTTCCCAGTCCGGCATACACTGCAAATATCAGGAAATAACGGGCAAGATAATTCCATCCTGTCTCCAAGAATCACAGGAACCGGAATGCGGCAAAGTGCGGCCACGGCTGCCAGGGAATTGCTTTGCTGCTGCCGGACAGCAGCTGACCAAAAGTCAGCGGCAGCCGCGGCACTGCTCCTGTTTCCATATAAAAAGATGCGTCCTCCGGTAATTGGGGGACGCATCTTTGGTTTTATCAGCAATATGTAAACTACCCGGCGTTATGGATTCGCACTGTATGAATTATGCTTTTCAAAAATTGGACCATTCTCTTTTTCAAATTTTTTTATACAATCTCGAATCAATACCAAAATCTGACTGTTTGCTGATCTACCTTCATAATTTGCCATATAGTGTAGCTTATTTAGCATATTTTCTTCAATTCGGATCGACAAACTCTTTGTAGCCATAAATCGAACCCCTTTTAACCTTATTTTACAATTATTTTGCATCCAAATCCTTGCATAATGTTCCATTTAAACGTAAAATAAGTTCAAAATATGTTTAGGGGTGATCATTTGAAAGTTGCTGTTATTGGTTCAAGAGGGCTGAACATCGAAAATCTTGAAAAATACCTGCCGGATAACGTCACTGAAATCATTACCGGCGGCGCAAAAGGGGTCGATACATCCGCAAAAGAATACGCACTCGCCCATCATATCCCGCTGACGGAATTTTTGCCGGAATACAACAAGTACCGCAGGGCCGCCCCACTTAAGCGCAACCAGACCATTATCGAACATGCTGATCTGGTGCTCGCTTTCTGGGACGGAACCTCCCGCGGTACAAAATACGTGATTGATACCTGCAAGAAAAACGGAGTCCCCATCGAGGTTTACCGGTTTGAGCTGGACTGAAATTGTTGAAGGCGCCCCCGTCACCGGTGGCGCCTTTGCAGCATCTTCAAAAATATGATATGATATCAGGCCAGCGCCGCGCCTAACGCACGGCAGCTCTCCAGGCCGGCTTCATCCGGGGTTTCGTTGCAGATGACGCTTTCGCACGCCAGCTGTGCACCCGCTCCGCGGCAGGTCTCCTCCCAGCTGCGCATCCACTCGCCGTCTCCCCAGCCATATGAACCAAACAGCGCAATCTTTTTGCCATTCAGCCCGCTTTCACACCCGGCAAACATCGGCTCAAACTCGCTCTCTTCCAGCACTTCCGCCCCCATCGCCGGGCAGCCGAAGGCAACCGCGTCATAATCACCCATCATGCCGCCGTCAAATTCGGCACAGGTCAGCAGCGCAACTTCCGCCCCTGCTGCCCGTGCTCCTTCCGCGACCGCTTCAGCCATCATTTTGGTGTTACCGGTTCCGCTCCAGTAAACGACTGCTGTCTTGCTCATGTAAAATCCGCCTTTCTGTCGGTGCATCTGGTTACTCATTGCTAACTCATGGACAAAATGCCTGATAAATGTCTGACATGTTTTGTCTGACATGTTGTCTCCCCCACCCTTCAGCCGGATGCCGTTCCCACAAATCCAGCCCGCACGGCTTTTCAGGCGTCGGCAATCCTCTTCCGAAAGTGCTTGTTCTGCCAGATGCTTTCCAGACTGCAACCCTTTCGGTGAGCCAGGCAACTGAATGTCTGCCCGTATGACCCCTCTTTATCTGGTCAAGATTACCGTTCAAACTCAGTTACCCATTGCTAACTGTAAACAGGATACCTCTTTTATCCCGATTTGTCAAGCGTTTTGGATATTTTCATCAGATTGCGTAAAGCCAGTTAGCATTTGCTAACTGGCTTTGTCCCTTTTCACCATATCAAAAAGCCGCCCGCAAATCCCCGGACGGCTTTTATATGACAATCTTCCTTATTTATCAGTGGATGGCTTGCCCAGCGTCTTTTCATATACCCGCGCACGGATAAAGTTGTACGCTTCAACCCAGTCGGTGAACGCATTTTTCAGGATAACGCGATCCAGCCCCAACTTGCTCATCAGCCGCGTCTCAACCAACTGCCGCGCTTCCAGACAAAGAACACATCCCTCCAGATCGGGTACTTCCTCCTGATTGGCACCCTGGCCGGTATGGAACGCGATCAGTGCATCCAGCCATTCATAGTCGTGCTGGTCGGCAACCTCCCGCAGACGGTGCTCAATCTGGTCGCTTTCCAGATAGATGATCAGCGGTTCCAGCGGACGGATGATATCAGCCAGCTCGCTCATGAAGCTCTCGATCTCTGCCTGCGGCAGGTCGAACCAC
>DCTE01000154.1 GCA_002329405.1 Ruminococcaceae bacterium UBA1448
GCGGGCAGGCCGAGCAGCGACTGGATGACCGAAACTGCGTCGCGCGTTGCGCTGCCGAAAATACCGTCCACCGCGACCGCGGGCACCTGCGGGTTGCCGCGCGCGATCACGTTTATCAGCTGCTGCGCCTCACGAACCTCCTCACCGCGCATCCCTTCCACCAGGAAAATATCCGGGAAACCGACCGCCTGCTCCAGCCATTCCTGTGTGGGCTGTGCCGCGAGCACCGACTGGTAAGTGGAGACCAGCTCGTTCCATGTCGCGCGGTCGACTACGCCGGTCTCGGGCAGCCCCATCATGCGTTGGTAGGCGGTGACAGCCTCGCGCGTCTGCGGGCCGAATACACCGTCGATCTGCGCGGGCTGCCAGCGGGGCAGCTGATCGTAATATTCGCCCACAATGGCAAGAAAATACTGCAAAAGCTGCACACCCGGGCCGGTCGCTCCCTCGCGCAACTCTTCGGGGAACTGGCGGGAGACCTCGTCGAGCAGCAGGCCTTCGCTGTCGAGCTCGGAAAGGCGCTTGACATTGTTGTAGATAAATGCGATGCGGTACCAGGTCGCACGGCCGACGATGCCGTCCGCCGTCAGGTTGAACTGCTGCTGGAAGGCACGCACCGCGCGTTCGGTATCCGCATCAAAGATGCCGTCTGCCGGATAGATCTTCGGGATGTTAGGATAGTTGGTCGAGATGCGGTTGAGGCGGTTCTGGATGATGCGCACCTCCTCGGAGATATCGCCCAGCCGGAAGGTTACGCCGGGCCACGAGCCGCCGAGGTTGGGCGAGATGGGTGCGTTGCGCACAAAGTTAATGTCGTCGCCGTAGAAATAGCGGACAATCTCCTCCGCGCTCATGCCCTGCTCAGCGAGAGGTACGGTACCCCACTGGCTGAGTCCGCCGGGACAGGTGGTGGTGGTGCCGTTGCAGTACTGGGCGAACAGCGGTTCAATGGCATTGCCCCGGGTCAGGTAGTCGTTGAACATATCGTCCACAATTTCTGAGATGTTCTCGAAAATATCGCGCCCCTGCACAAAAGACTGGTCGTAACGGGTGGAGTTTGTGATATCGAAATCATAGCCTTGCGCGCGGTACCATTCGGTGAACACGCGGTTGAGCACGTAGGAAATCTGCGCGTAAATATTGGCGCGGATGGCCTGCTCCGGCCAAGTGGGGTAAATCTCGGACGAGGCTACGTTTTTAATATAGTCGGCAAAGGGAACGGTGACATTCTGCGCATTGGAAGAAGGCGGGCCGAGGTGTACGGTGATGGTCTCCGGGATGGTAACAGGGGATGCAGGCATGGTTTCACTCCTCTCCGGTTATAGGATGGTACAGCACCTGCGGATCGCCTGTAGCGGTCAGATCGGTCTGGGACGAAGGCTGGTTTTCGTCCAGCGGGGTAAGCGCTACCGGAAGCACCGCCGGGACACCGGAAAACATGGTCACATGAAGCGCGGTAAGCGGGGTGTAGCCATCCCGCACGACCTCGACCGTGTACACGGCATACGGCGGTCCGCTGTCCGGGGAAAGCGAGTTGGACAGCGGCGGTGTAGACAGAGTCATGGGCGGTGTCATACCGCCCGGCCCGGTGCGCACGGAGTACAGCAGCGTACGCGCTCCGGTCTCATCTGCTGCGGTGGATACGGTGACGGAAGCGTTTTCGAGCGGCAGCGCTCCCAGCGCAGTGGTGACGACCACGCGCAGCACGGCGGAGCTGTCGTTGGCGATTGGCATAGCGAAAACCTCCTTGTCAAACAGGGATAAAATGGATTATAATGGCGGTAGAACCTACGAAAGGCAGGGAAACAAAAATGCAGGACAGTAAAACGATGCTCGCCATGTGCGAGGAACAGGAAGAAAAATTCCAATTTGATCATTTTTCGCGCGCAGATGCGCTTGCGTTCGGTCTCAAGCTGCACGAAAATGCGAAAAAGCAGCCCATCCCGGTTGCGATCGAGATCACGGTCAACGGCCTTGTCGTGTTCCGGTATTTCCCGGACGGCGCGCTGCCGGACAGCGAGCTGTGGCTGCAGCGCAAACGCCGCACGGTTGACCTGATGCAGATGTCTTCGCTGCACTTCCTCGCATGGCTGGAAGGGAACGGAGAGAGCCTGGAGAGCCGCAAGCTCCCTGCGGACGACTATGCTGCGGGCGGCGGCGGGTTCCCAATCCGTTTGCGCGGCACAGGCGTGATCGGATCGATCTGCGTGTCCGGCATGCCCGACCACATGGATGACCATCAGCTGGTGATCAATACGCTGGCGGAATTCCTGGCATAACCAGCGGAATCATGTTTGCGCCCTGCGGCGTGGAAAAATAGCGGCTGTGCCGCTATTTTTTTGCCCGTTAAAGCGGATCAGACCAGCCGGATTTTGTAGCGCTTGAACCAGCGGTCGAGCTGGATGATGTATGCGAAAATTTGCGGCGTGCGCATGAGCTGGCCGTACCACGGCTCGGCAAGGCTCTCGGGCTGCTCCATCAGCGCCTCGACCGCTGCATGGTTGAAGAGCCGGGATGCGGCCGATTCGCTGTCCGCGAAAATGCGGCGCACGTAGTCTGCGCAGAGTTTGGTGTAGACCGGATGGAAGGTCTTGGGATAGGGGCTTTTCTTGCGCCAGACGATCTCCTCAGGCAGTTCGTGCTCGAACGCTTTGCGCACGATCCCTTTTTCCCGACCGTCCAGCGCTTTGAAGGCCCACGGCATGTTATAAGCGTATTCCACGATGCGGTGGTCGCAGAACGGCACGCGCACCTCGAGCCTCTAATACATACTCATGCGGTCCTTGCGGTCGCGCAGGGTTGCAGAAGGATACGGTGAAAATGCATCGGATGCGCAGACGTATTCTTTTGGGGAAATATGGAAAAGCGCCCCTCGGGAAGAGGGGCGCTTTTTTGATACGGCCGGCTGCTAACTGCCGTAGGCAGCCCGGAATATGATATGGATGGCATTGTCATCAACAAGCACCCGTTCGATCGCCGCTTTGGCGATTTTTTTCTTCTCGGCAATGGTGTAGTCCTGCCATTCCTCCAGCACAGCCTCAAAATACGGCTCCAGATCAGCAGAAGGGCCTTCATACAGCAATGCATCGCGCTGCGCTTTCAGCATAGCCAGCCGGTCATGTGCCTTTTGGATCTGTGCAGAGATAATATGTATCACATCCACTTCCCGGATGTGTGCGAGGTTTTGCGTCAACTGCTGGATTTCATTTTCCTGTCTGGCGATACTTGCCTCGAGCTGGTTGGCCCGGACATTGCGCCGCTGCCGGATCCGGATTTCTACTGCGCGGTAGCTTTTCAGAAAGATCAGAAGCTGGGCTTCGGCCGCGCTTTCAATCTCTTCCAGTGTGAGCACGCGGCTTCGCCCCGGGCAGATGGAATTGCCGCGTTTATGACCGCCGCAATTGATATAATGCCCGCGCATGCCGCTGGGTTTACGCACAACCGAAATGGCATATCCGCATTTTTGGCACTTCATCAGGCCGGAAAGCCAGCTGTGAGAGCCTGAGCCGCTGCGTTTCAGTGCGCGGTTCTGATCGAGTTTATGTTGGACAGCCAGCCAGAGGGCGGCGTCGACGATTCCCGCATGCGGGGCAAGGGTGACAAAACTGCCGGACAGGTCGGTGAACTTTCGCGTGGTAGGCCGCTTCTCTGGCAGAGCAGATCCGAGAGGGGCGTAGCAGTAGCAGCCGCGCTGCTGGCTGTATGCCTCGACCGGATCGTTCATGGTGGCACCTTTGGATTGCAGGTACTGGTAAACCGCTGCATCTGCCTGCACAAACGCGGGATTGCGCAGCAGGCGGCCGAGCGGGAGCGTTGACCAGCTGCCGCCGCGCGCGGTGCGGTATTCGTTGGCATTGAGCCAGCGCACCAGAGAGCCGAGTGTTGCCCCGTCCAGCAGATATCGCTCGTACAGTTCAGCCATCAGTGCGGCCTGTTGGGGATTGGGTACATAACAGGCTGTCCGCCTTCCGTCAACAAACGTTTCGCCTTTGTCGAATCCGAACGGGGGGCGGCCGCCCAGATACATGCCGGTTTTCGCGCGTGCAAAGTAATTGTCGGTCACACGGCGCTGGATGGTTTCCCGTTCGAATTGCGCAAATACCATCATGATCTGCGCCATAACCGTGCCGGTGGGGCTGTCGTCCAGCGTAATGCCTTCTGTAACCGACTGGAAATGCACACCGTATGCTCCCAGCCGGGAGCAAAGCCCGGTAAAGTCGTGAACGGACCGGCTGATGCGGTCCAGCCGATAGGCCAGGATTTTGTCGATCTTCCCGGTTTCCGCATCAGCGAGCAGCTGCTGAAGTGCCGGACGGTCGATGTTCTTGCCGGAAAACCCTTTATCCGTATAGACCTTGCAGCTTTTAAGCTCGCGTGCAGTCAGCGCATCGCGGCAAATCTGTGCCTGCTGTTCGACAGAGATACTGTCCGCCCGCTCAACGGACTGACGGGTGTATATGGCGACTATCCTGCATCTCTCCCTTCAGGACATCGAATAAGGTCCGGCCTTTTACGGCCTGCCCTGCGGAAGAGAGCGGTCAAATCCCTGGCGGATGCGTACGATCTGTGCCTTCAGTTCCCCGGGGGTCAGTTCTGCCTGACAGGTTATGGTTACGGTCAATATGTGTGCCTCCTATCTGCGGTTTGGGGTAACTGTGCTGTTTGGGACGGAAGCCCAAAGTGTGATAACATCACAGTGTTTTTTGAGAGGTTGGAGTATGCTGGTACCAATAAAGCGGTTTTGCACATGAAAAGCTGAGAGGAAATGGAGGGGGAACCAGGGTGTGGAGAAAAACGCGGAGAGGCTGCGGGAACCCCGCTCGCCTGAGGCTTTGGCTGGCCGGCGCGGCAGGAAGGCCGGATGCGGCCCTGATTTTGGCTGCAGAAGTCAGGGCCGTATACCGTAAATATATTGTGATAGGAGACAGCTTATGCGTATGGTGAAAAAGAGATGGCGGGCGGTAGTGGATCCATCGGCTTGTGTCGCCTGCGGCTGCTGCGTAAAAGTGTGCCCGCTGCAGGCAATTACAATCGTGAAAGGGATCAGGGCTCAGGTGATGCCGGAAAAATGCGTTGGATGCGGGAAATGTGCAGTGGAATGCCCGGCAAGTGTGATCACGGTACAGGAGGCGGAGGAAGTATGAGGAAGCGCTGGTATGATTATCTGTGGATTGTATCGTTGCTGTATCTGATTCTGGGATTTTTTAATATTCTGTTTGCCTGGCTGGGGTTAGCCTGTTTCCTGATTCCACTCATGATATCGCTGGCGAAGGGGACGAAAGGATATTGCAACCGGTACTGCGGAAGGGGACAGCTTTTCCAACTGCTCGGCGGCCGTTTCGGCTTTTCACGCAGGAGGGATATCCCAAAATGGATGAAAAGCAAAGGATTTCGGTATGGTTTCCTGGCATTTTTTCTGGCCATGTTTTTGGTAATGCTTTGGAACACCTGTCTTGTGTTTGCGGGAACGCAGGAACTGAGCCAGACGGTCACGCTGCTGTGGCGTTTCAGGCTTCCATGGCACTGGGCGTATCACGGGACAATATTCCATAAGGGTGTCGCGCAATTCGCATTCGGGTTTTACAGTGTGATGCTGACATCCACCATATTGGGAATGATTACAATGGCACTTTTCAAGCCCAGAAGCTGGTGTGTCTATTGCCCGATGGGCACGATGACACAGCTGGTTTGTAAAGTGAAAAACAGAAAGCCGTGATACAATTTCATCAGTGCAGAATCCTGCTGCAGGAAGAAACCAATAAAAGGACAAAGCTGGCGTGCAGAGAGGTATGGCGTTATGCAGTATTTTGTGATATAGTGGATACCAGCCTATACCGAAAAGAAATGAGGGATTACGGTGCCGCCGGTCAATATTTTAATCAAACCTGCGTCTTCCGCATGCAATATGGCCTGTACATATTGCTTTTATAAGGATGTCGCGGAACATCGGGAACAGGCGTTCGAGGGAATGCTGACGCTCGACCAAATGGAGCGGGTCATAAGCGCAGGCATGGAATACGCAGAACATATCTGCTCCTTTGCTTTTCAAGGCGGGGAGCCGACTCTGGCAGGGCTGGAGTTTTACCGCGGTGTGGTAGAACTGCAGAAGAAGTATCAGCGGCAGGGTGTTGAAATACACAATGCAATCCAGACAAATGGCTATCTGATCGATGAAGAATGGGCAAAATTCCTGGCAGAAAACCACTTTCTGGTGGGTCTCTCGCTGGACGGCCCGGCAGACCTGCATAACTTGAACCGGCTGGATACAGCGGGGAAAGGGACCTTTAACCGCGTGATGAAAGCTGCGCGCCTTATGGAAAAGCACCACGTTGACTTCAACATCTTGTGTGTTGTGACAGGGCGAAACGCGCGATCCGTCGAAAAGATCTACCGGTTTTACCGGCAGCAGGGATTCCGGTGGTTACAGTTTATCCCCTGCCTGGAGCCGCTCGAACAGCAGCGCGGCGTAGAGAAATATCATCTTTCTGCGGAGAACTATGGTGAATTTCTGATCCGCCTGTTTGATTTGTGGTATGAAGATCTGCAGCACGGTGAATATATCAGCATACGTCATCTGGATAACTGGCTGTCAATTATGCTGGGCGAACGCCCGGAAGCATGCAATATGTCGGGACAGTGCTCGATACAGTTTGTGGTAGAAGGGGACGGCGGCGTCTATCCCTGTGACTTTTATGTGCTGGATGAATGGCGTATGGGGACAGTCGGTGAAGCCAGCTTTGCAGAAATGCAGCAGGGTGAGGTCGCAGCCCGTTTTATCAGCGCATCGCTGCATGTCCCGGACCAGTGCCGCAGCTGCCGCTGGTATGGCTTATGCCGCAACGGCTGTCGGCGGGACAGGATGGTAACCCCAGATGGGAAAATCGATTTGAACTGCTATTGCGCAGCCTACCAGCGTTTTTTCTCCCAGCGGGAGCGGCAGCTGATGGATGCGGTGAGGCTGATCGGTCTGGCGCGCAGCCAGAACCAATGAGCTGGCTGGTGCGGCTCGAGGTTATAATAAAAATCTGCAGGACAAAAGGTGCGGTCTCCGCACCTTTTTGTTATGCATACATTCGGTCAGGAAACGGTACATGTTTTTTGAGCTAACAATGCACAGCGATGACCGGAATATCGGCAAGAACACGGGGATTATCCGCATTATCATCGCTAAGTAACAGATTATGCCGCCGCTTATTTGCACGGTGTTGCAGTAAACCGGAGGAGACGCAGGGGAAACTGCACATGGAATTGAAAAATCACATCAGATAAATGAAAGACTTGCCTGCAAGCCGAAAATTATAATTACATAGAACAGATTACAACATCCTGTTAGCCAACCATCCGGAATGGGGGAAGAAAATGAAAGCGATCCTGCTGCTTTTTGACTCGCTGAACCGGCATTGCCTGCAGCCTTATGGCTGTGACTGGACGCATACGCCGAATTTCCTGCGCTTGGCTGCACATACCGTGCAGTTTGACCGATGCTATGCAGGTTCGCTGCCCTGCATNNTACGGCTGCGACTGGGTTCACGCGCCGAACTTTGAGCGTCTCGCTCGCCGCACTGTCGCCTTCGACAAATGCTACGTCGCCAGCATGCCCTGCATGCCTGCGCGCCGCGAACTGCATACCGGACGCTACAATTTCCTGCACCGCAGTTGGGGACCGATCGAACCCTATGATGACTCCATGCCGGAGATGCTGAAGAAAAACGGGGTCTATACCCATTTGATCTCTGACCATCAGCACTATTGGGAGGATGGCGGAGCAACCTATCATACGCGATACAGCTCCTGGGAGTGCGTGCGCGGGCAGGAAGGCGACCCCTGGAAAGCGCAGGTGCGTGATCCGGTGATACCGCCGCACCTGGGACAGGCCAGCCGGCAAGACACCATTAACCGATCCTATTTTACGCCGGAAGAACGGCAGCCTTTGGCGCAGGTGTTTTCCCTGGCGCATGAATTTTTGGAATGTAATCGCGACGCAGACAACTGGATGCTCCAGATAGAACCCTTTGACCCGCATGAGCCGTTTTTCAGCCAGCCGGAGTACCAGGCGTTGTATCCGGACGATTACGAAGGGCCGAGTTTTGACTGGCCGCCATATGACCGGGTCAGCGAGCCGCTGGGAGCGGCAGCGCACTGCCGCAATCAATACGGCGCGCTGCTTACGATGTGCGACACCTATCTGGGCAAACTGCTCGATTACATGGACGCGCATGATATGTGGAACGACACCATGCTGATTGTAGCGACCGATCACGGCTTGCTGCTGGGTGAACATGGATGGTGGGCAAAGAACCGTCCGCCCTTTTATGAGGAACTGTCGCATACCCCGCTTTTCATCTGGGATCCGCGAGAAAAAATCGCGGGTGAGCGCCGGAATGCATTGGTGCAGACGATCGATCTGGCGCCAACATTGCTGGGGCTTTTTGGAATCCGCCCTGCAAAGGATATGCAGGGATGCGATCTGCATCAGACGATCCGGAGCGACAAGCCGGTGCGCACTGGTGCGCTGTTTGGCATGTTTGGCGCACATATCTGCGTAACCGATGGGCGCTATGTCTATATGCGCGCAGACCGGCCTGGAAAACCGTTATATGACTACACCCTGCTTCCGCTGCACCAGCGGGCAATGTATGCCCCGGAAGAACTGCAGGAGCTGACACTGCAGGAGCCGTTTTCCTTTACCAAAGGATGCAAGACGCTGAAAATCGCCATGCCAAAAGACTTTTATCCGTGCATGTCGGTGGCAAAGGAAGAGAATGCCGATCTGCTGTTCGACTTGCAGGACGATCCGCAGCAGATGAACCCGCTGGAGGATAAGGAAGCAGAGCAATATATGATTGGGCTGATGCGCGCGCTGATGCAGCAGAATGACGCGCCTGCTGAACAATATCTTCGTGTGGGTTTGCAACTGCCATAAATATATATGAAAGACCAGGAGGGAGATCGTATGAAAACCGTATTTATTCTGTGCGATACGCTGAACCGGCGTATGCTGCCGGCCTATGGAGGCGATGCCATTACTCCAAACATGGATCGGCTGGCCCGGCGTTCGGTGGTGTTTGATAATCACTGGTGCGGTTCGGCGCCCTGTATGCCGGCAAGACGGGATATTATGACCGGACGGCTCAACTTTTTAGAGAAGCCGTGGGGGGCAATGGAGCCGTTTGACCAGTCGCTGCAATCCATCCTGTCGGGAGAGAAGAACATCCATACACAGATGTTTGCCGACCATGCGCACTATGTCATTCCGGGTGGCGAAAACTATACCAAGGGATTCACTGCCTGGGAAGTCAACCGTGGCCAGGAAGGCGATCCGGTCTGGACGCGGCCGTGTAAGGACGGTATCCGCCCGGACGTCCCGCCGGAAGGGTTTAAGGGAACCTGGTCGGAAGCAGAGCGCGAAAACCGCACGCATTTTAAAACCGAATATGACTATCCGAGCGTTAAAACCATGTGGCACGCTGCGGAATGGCTGGAGGATAATCATGATGCGGACAACTTCTTCCTTTGGGTGGAAGCCTTTGATCCGCATGAGCCGTTCGACTGCCCGAAATATTATCTGGATCTGTATGAGAAGGAAGGCGACTATGACGGGCCGGACTTCACGCATCCTTCGTATGCACCCAATGAGTTTACGCCGGAGGAGACCGAGCACCTGCGCCGCCGCTGCAAAGCCGTCACAACCATGACGGACCGCCATCTGGGAGAGATTTTGGATGTGCTGGACAAGTATAACATGTGGGAAGATACCATGGTGATCCTGACAACCGACCATGGCTATCATCTGGGCGAGCACGGTTATATGGCCAAAAATTATATGGCTCCGTACAACGAAGTGTTCCATATTCCGCTTATGGCAGCGGCTCCCGGTGTTGCCCCTGGACGCTGCAATGCTGTTACACAGAATATTGACGTGTTCCCGACCGTGCTGGAATATTTCGGCATCTCTGAGGATGTGCTGCAATACCCGATTCACGGACGCAGTCTGCTTCCGGTACTGCGAGGCGAGAAAGAGTCTGTGCGGGAGAGCGCAATCTACGGATATTTTGGCAAGCAGATTGCATGGACAGACGGGAAATACACCTACTTCCGTGCAGCAAAGGACGAATCGAACCAGCCGCTTTATGTTTATACAGCGATGCCCACCGTATTGCGCCAGATGTATGGCGGGAATGATGCGGTCAACACCGCGGATTATGACAGGATAGAGATGGGGCGCTTTTTGACATGGACCAGCTATCCGGTTTATCGGTTCCCGGCAGATATCATCCACTGGGGCAATGCTTCACAGGAATTTGTTGGCCGGTCTCCGTTCAATGCTGAGACGCTCCTGTTTGACATTGAGGCAGACTATGCGCAGGAGAATCCGATCGAGGATGAGCAGCTGGAAGCTGCCTGTGCTGCCCAGATGAAAAAATGCATGGAGCAATGCGATGCTCCGGCAGAGCAATTCGAGCGAATGGGATTCTGACAATTCATGCAGGAGAAATGCACATCTCTTATTAGGAATAATAAGGATGTGCATTTTTGCGTCTGATACGGTATGATGGATAAACAGAAAAGCAGATCCGGACAGGAGGAAAAGGTATGCTGAACATCAAACCGGGCTTCAGAAAAAAACGGAAGACAATGTCACAGACCATCATCGCGGCAAGTTTTCTTTGCATTGTGGTATCAGTTACGATTGCAGTCATCGCGATCACTTATTTTACCTTCCATCTGGTGTTGGAAGAGAAGGGAGAATCCCGCGTAGACGTTCTCCAGCAGATCAGTGACAGCAACACAATCAACCGGATGAACATGGTGAATGTGATGAATATGGTTTATGACGACTTTTATTCCGTACTTACTGCTGCGGTGAGTGATCAGACCAATACAGAAATCGATCATATGCTGGACAGTACCGACACACTGCTTGAGCATATTGGAATGGATTTTACGATAGACATTGTGATGAACGACCACCGCGAGTTCACAACCGATGAGGACAAAAGCAATATAGAAAGCCTGCAAAGCACCTACTGGTATATCCGCCACTACAGCGGAGAGACAGATACGAGCTGGAACCTCCGGTTTTGGGATGTAAACGACATTTCCACCTATGGATTATCGTACGGCAGGACGGTTTATGACCTGGACGGGCTGCCGATTGGCGTTATCGTCATTACAACCGAACATGAGGCATTGTTCCGCACTTTTCAGGAACTGGTCCGGAACGGGGCGCGGGTATATATACTGGATCAGAACGGGATTATTATCTGCCATACCAATGCGCAGCGTGTGGGAAACTGGATGACGAGCATGGATGCGTTTGAAAAGGAGTACGGCTATAACTCTTACCGGATTATCCAGCGGGGAGACGAAAACGTGATTCTGGCCAATTATCATGATGTCGACAGCGGATGGATCTTCGTAGAGGAACAGAATATTGACTCCCTGCTTCAGGAAGGTATCATGGTGATCTGGCGGTGCCTGACGGTGGTGGTCCTGGGGTGTCTTCTGGCGGGGACGCTTGCCTATCTGCGGGTCAGACGCGTGACAAGGGCGCTGGTGGAGTTTACAGACCAGATCAGCAATATGCCGGCGGACCGCCTGTCTGACCTGCCGTTAAACGAGGAATATGAGGAAACCTTTGTGCTGGGATCAACTTTTAACGGCATGATCCACCGGATCCGTGACCTGATCGAAGATATCCGGATCCGTGAGGCGGAAAAGCAGCGGACGGAATATGATTTCCTGCAGGCGCAGATCAATCCGCACTTTCTCAATAATACGCTGCTGGCCGTAAAAAGCCTGATTGCGATGGGACAAGCTGACCGTGCCAGCCGCATGATGAACCAGCTGGTTGAACTGCTGCATATACCGTCCACCCCGGAAATACAGTTCGTCACATTGGAAGAGGAACTGCACCTTGTGCGTAATTATATCAGTATCATGAATTGCCGGACGGAAAAGGATGTGGATTTTTTCTGCGAAATTGCGGAGAAAATGTTTTCAATTCCGGTTCCCCGTATGATTTTGCAGCCGATTGTGGGGAACTCCTTTTTCCATGGTTTTGCGGAAAGAGATGAGGGGTGTAAAATCTGGATGCGGGCAGGATTCCGCGGGAATGCGCTTTACATCGAAGTGATCGATAACGGAGAGGGCATCACGGAAAAACGCCTGGCCGAGGTATCGTCGGGGAACTACCGCTCTGACCGCCTGCATCATGGGATAGGGTTAAAAAATGTGCAGAAGCGTCTGCGGATTATTTATGGAGGCAATTCCGGCGTACGGGTAAAAAGCGAGCTGGGGAAATTCACCTCGGTAACCGTCACCATGGATCATTACCGGGAATTGAAGCATGTGATCAAGAAAATACCCGATGCAGTGAAGGAGGCGGAGTATGAAGATAATGGTAGTTGACGACGAACCGCTGATCAACCAGTATATTGTTCAGTGTATTCGCAATGCGGATCCGGAAAGCGAAATCGTCGGCGCGGTTACATCTGGCGCAAAGGCACTGAAAAAACTGGAAGAGACACCGGCAGACCTTGTATTCGCGGATATTACCATGCCGAAAATGGATGGGATCGAACTGCTGAAGGAAATTAAAAAAAGAGATCCTTCCATCAGCGTTATTATGCTGACCTGCCACGATGATTTCGAATATGCCCGGGCTGCGATGCAGAACCGCGCCAGCAATTATATTTTGAAAAATGAGGTCAGCGTCGAAAAGATCCGGTCCGTTCTTCGGGATGTTGACCGGCTCCGCAACGAGCGCAGCGCTAAAGGCATGGTGCAGCAAATTAGCCGCAACCAGTACCTGCGCCGTTTGGTGGAGCAGGACGGCAGCGTGCAGCCGATACAGGAAAGCGACCTGCGTGCGAATCATATCTATCTGAATGACCGGGCATTTTTGGTTGTGGTATTCCAGAACAATGAGCAGAATGTCAGAATACTGCAGTCCAACCTGGCATCCGGATTTGAAAATCCGCTTTTCTATGCATATAACAGCCAGGAAATGTACCTGCTGGTCAATATACGCAGCGAAGAGGAGGGCGGGGAAGACAGCAGCATTGACATCATCCGAAAAAGCGAACAGCAGGCCGGCGATCTGATCGGGTGCAGCCGGGTGCACTATCATCTGGAAAAACTGCAGCTGGCGATTGCAGAGGCGGCTGCGGACCGGGACGCCCGGTTTTATCAGATACCCATCAGGGAGCTGAGCAGGCAGGATGGCGTTGAGCAGACCGAGGGATATATCATGCGCGCAACCATTCAGATTGAAGAGAAGGAAATTGACAAAGGCTGCGCGGAAATCGGCAGGATGATGGACTACGCGCGCCAGAACTATGTACACGCGCCGTTCCTGAAGGAGTCCCTTCTGCAGTTGTTTACAGGGATCCGCACGAAAATGTCTCTCAATCTGGAAGAGATAGAGCAGGGAATCGAGCACAGCATGAGGTTCGACGAACTGCAGACCTATGTCAACAAGGGAATGGGTATGCTGCGGAAATGCGGGCGGATGTATTCCGCACCGATCCAGAAAGCGATTGATTATATTGGGTTCCACTTCGCTGAAGATATTTCGCTTAATTCTGTAGCCGATTTTGTCTATCTCAACCGGGACTATTTGTCCCGGCAGTTCAAAAAAGAGGTAGGTGTCAATTTTTCGGAATACCTGATGAGCCTGCGGATGAAGCGTGCGAAGCAGCTGCTCGAGACGACCAATACGCGCATCTCCGATATCGCACTGCAGGTGGGAATAACCAATATGAGCTATTTTTCTACGGTGTTCCACAAAACATTCGGCTGCAAACCAAATGATGTGAGGAAAAAAGCAAAAGAGCAGACAATGTCATAAATGTGAAAAATGGGGTCAAAATTTGAAAAGACTTTGTGTATTATTTACGGTAAGATGAGATCAAACCAAAGGGAGGTATGAAACATGAAAAAAGGCTATAAGAGACTTATCGCAATGCTTCTTGCTGCCGCTCTTACTACCAGCTTGGCCGCCTGCAGCAGCGGTGGCGGCGGAACCGATGAAAATGCCGGCGACCAGGCATCCGGCGGATCCAGTGACGGCACTTTCACTGCATCCGGTGAAACGCTCAATGTCGGCGTGCAGTCCAATATTATCTCTATCCCCACTGTTTATGCAGAAGAGCAGGGATACTTTGATGAACTTGGCCTGGATGTTAATCTGATTATGTTCCCGAACGGTTCCCCTGAGAATGAGGGCCTGGCAGCCGAGCAGCTGGATGTGGCATCCAACGGACTGGCTTCGGTTTATTCCATGGCTTCCGGCCTGTGTGACTGGATCGCAGAATCGGACAGCGGTTCGGTAACCGTTCAGGTTTATGTCCGCCCGGACAGCCCGGTACTCGACCACAAGGGCGAAATTGAAGGCAAACCGGATATGTACGGCAGCGCGGATACGCTGCGCGGCCTGACGGTGCTGGGCCCGACCTCCACGATGGAGCAATGGGTCGCCGCTTCCTACTTCTCCCAGTTCGGCCTGACGGCAGGAGCGGATTATGAATACCTGAATATGGATCGTGCAGCAGCGGCACAGGCGATCCTGACCGGCGAAGGCGATGTTTTTGTTGCGACCGATGTTGACTACTGCAATATGATGGAAGAAAACGGCATGGTTGCAGTTGCAGACTGCATGGATGCGACGGATACCGAGTTCTACAACGGTTTCCTGGCGCGCAAGGACATCCTGGAAGAGCGCTACGACGATGTTGTTCTGTTCCTGCAGGGCATGTACAAGGCTGCAGAAGAGCTGCAGGCGGATCCGGAGCTGCGAAATGAGTTTGCGCTGGAGTTCTACTCCGAAAACGGCAAGCCTGCGGATGCGGATGACGTAGCGTATGAGACTGAGGTGCGTCCGTTCCTGGTACCGGATGACTTCTCGTCAAGTGATTACTACCTTGGCTCCGGTACGCTGCAGGTAGGCTCCTTCTTCGCATCGATTGGAACGATCGAAGAAGATCAGGTTCAGTTTATCGAAGAGGCAATCAACGTTGGCCCGCTGCAGGATGCGCTTGGCATTACGGTGCAGGCTGCAACGCTTGAATAATCACCCATTNNCTGAAAGGGGGGCCCATGCTCCATGGGCTCCCTTTTTGTGAAAAAATCCAGAAATAGACGCGTGTTTCGATACGGTTCTGCGAGGAGAGGAGCACATGAAAACAAAAAAGAAATTTCAGTTTAATAAATATTTCGTCATTAGTGTTGTATCGATCTGCTTCGGCATTTTTATCTGGTGGCTGGTGACAGACGGGCTGGGAATCTTCCGTTCCAACGCATTGCCGTCCCCGGTCAAAGTTGCTGAATCACTGGTCAAAAAATGGTATGAGACCAAGCCTGACGGCGCAACCCTGCTGGAACATCTGATCGCCAGCCTGCAGGTCGCTCTGGGCGGCTATGTGATCGGTGCCGTGATCGGCATCCCGCTCGGCATCTTCATGGCGTGGAATGACAAGATCGACATGTGCGTTCGCCCGGTATTCGATTTGGTTCGTACCATTCCCGGCGTTGCATGGACCTCGGTTATGGTTACCCTGGTCGGCATTGGTTTCCTGTCCAAGGCGCTGGTTATCTTCATTTCCGCTATGGTCGCTATGGTCATCAACAGTTATTCCGGCATCAAACAGACCAAAACCGTTCATCTGTGGGTCGGACAGACATTTGGCGCAAGCAACTGGGAGCTGCTGACCAAAATCGCAATTCCCTCTGCCCTGCCCATGATCTTCACCGGCCTGGATGTTGCGCTGGGCTCCGCATGGACCACGCTGGTTGCGGCCGAGCTGCTGGCTTCTACCAAGGGCCTTGGCTTCATGATCCAGCAGGCGCGCGGTATTTTCCGCTTGGACATTGTTATCGTAGGTATGATCGTTATCGCGATTACGGGCGCAATCCTGTCCTACATTATCCAGTTTATTGGCCACAAGATGATTAAGGGAGGGAGAAGCTGATGGGAGAAAAGCAAAAAAGAGTTCTTTACGGCATACTCGGCATCTTTATTTTCCTGTGCATCTGGTATGTCGCAACGAAATTCACTTCTCTGGGACAGGTCATGCCGGATCCTGTGACAGTGTTCTCCGGCTTCTTCATTGCATTTGTTGAACCGATCGGCACGCATTCCATGATCGTCCATATTTTGATCAGTTTGCGCCGCATGCTGATCCCGTATTTCTTTGGCGGTGTGCTGGGCGTACTGGTTGGTATCCTGATGGGCTGGTATAAAGTGGCANNACCGCCGATTGCATGGATCCCGCTTTCCATTGTCTGGTTTGGTTTCGACGAAGGGTCAAAGTATTTTCTGATTTTCCTCGCCTGCTTCTTCACCATTGCACTGACGACCTATAACGGTGTACATTCGGTTGATGAAACGCTGGTGCGCGCGGCACGGATGCTGGGCGCCAAGGATAATCAGCTGTTTACTTCTATTGTACTGCCTACGACGGTTCCTTATATCTTTTCCGGCCTGCAGGTCGCGCTCGGTTCGGCGTGGGCGACGATCGTAGCAGCGGAAATGATCCGTTCGTCTGAAGGCGTCGGCTGGCTGATCATCAGCGGTCAGGAAGTCGGCAATATGACGCAGATCATGGTTGGTATTGTGGCGATTGCGCTGACCGGCCTGTTGATCACATCGATTATGAGAGGAGTGGAGGCGAAACTATGCGCATGGACAGTGAGAGGCAAGTAACGGGCAACGATGCTCTGATTGAATTCCGCCACGTTGATAAATTCTTCAATAAGCCCGAGGAAGGGCAGTACCAGGTCGTTGGTGACCTGAATATTAAAGTGCGCGAAAATGAGTTTCTGGTGCTGTTTGGCCCTGGACAGTGCGGCAAAAGCACGATTCTCAATCTGATTGCAGGATTTGAGATGCCCACTTCCGGTGAAGTGCTCTGTAAGGGAAAAGCAGTTGAAGGCCCTGGGCCGGAACGCGGCATGGTGTTTCAGAATACAGCGCTCTTCCCGTGGCTGACCGTTATGGGCAATGTGGAATACGGTGCCAAAGTGCGCGGCGTCAAAAAAGAAGAGCGCCAGAAAAAAGCACAGCATTACATCGATCTGGTTGGCTTGCAGGGGTTTGAAAACTCGTTCCCGGTTAAGCTGTCCGGCGGTATGCAGCAGCGCGTCGGTATTGCCCGTGCATACTGCAACGAGCCGCTTGTCATGCTGCTTGACGAACCTTTTGGACACCTGGATGCGCAGACCCGCTATCTGATGCAGGACGAGCTGACGCGCATCTGGCAGGCAGAAAAGCGCACGGTAATCTTTGTTACGAATAACATTGAAGAAGCGGTTTACCTTGCCGATCGCATTCTGGTGCTGCGCAACTGTCCGACCAGCGTCAAAGCGGAGTATGATATTGACCTGCCCCGCCCGCGCAACTACACGGATCCGGAGTTCCTGCGTCTGCGCCGTGAGATCGACTCGGTCGTTGACCATACGCTGTAAAGGGGGCACCAGTAATGGCAAATAAAGAACCCAAGGTAAAAGTACAGAACCTGACCAAGAAATTTGGAGATCTGCTGGTGCTCAACAACCTGAATTTTGAGGTTGAAGAAGGCGAGTTCCTGTGTATTGTTGGTCCGACCGGCTGNNCCCGCCTGTATGAGCCGACTGCAGGTGAAATACTGGTAAACGGGATCCCGGTAGATCCGAAAAAACAGAATATCTCCTATATTTTTCAGGAATATTCCTCTTTCCCGTGGCTGACGGTTGAGCAGAATATCCGGTTTGGCCTGGAGATTAAAAAGATCCCCAAAGCAGAAGCGGATGCTAATGTGGAGGAAATGCTGGATATTGTCGGCCTGACCAAATTCCGGAACTATTACCCCAGCCAGCTTTCCATCAGCATGCTGCAGCGTGTGGCAATTGCCCGTGCTTTTGCGACAAAGCCTGAGCTGCTGCTGATGGATGAGCCCTATGGCCAGCTGGATATTGATCTTCGCTTCAAATTGGAGGATGAATTGATCAAGTTATGGAAGAAAACCGGTACGACGGTTCTGTTCATCACCCATAACATCGAAGAGGCAGTATATCTCAGCCAGAAAATCATGGTTCTGACCAATAAGCCGACCTCGGTTAAGACTGTTTTGGACAACCCCCTCCCGCTTCCGCGCGATGTGGTTTCAGAAGAGTTTGTTGCGCTGCGCAACAAGGTTACGGATCTGATCAAATGGTGGTAAATTGCCGGTAGTGCAAACACTTCGACGCATTGACATCTTCTCTCTCTTCTTCTATGTTTGGATTTCCCCTTGGAGCGGCTCCGGCTGCCCAAGGGGAAATCCGGTTATATGAAATGAATGTTGTTTCAGAAAGGTGGGTAATTGATGCCGCGCAATATTCTTTTGATCATGACCGATCAGCAGCGGACGGAATACGTAGGATATGTGCCGGAGGGCGTAGCCGACACGCCCAACATCAACCGGATCGCGCAGGAAGGGACGTACTTTACCTGCTGTAATACGACAAATCCGATCTGTTCGCCGGCACGGACATCTTTGATTACCGGACGCTATCCCCGGCAGATCGGCACATTGACAATGTCGGGGGATTTGTTCCCGCAGATACCGACTTTTATGCAGGCGCTGCAAAAGGCCGGATACGTGACCTACGGCATAGGTAAGTTCCACTATAACCAGACTTATCCATGGTCAACCCCGCGCGGCTGCGGCATGGACCCGGTTGCGGGCGAGCAGGGGGAGCGGTCCTTTGGGTATGATTTTGTCTGGGAGACCGCGGGCAAGCAGCAAACAGTCTCGAATTACTGCTTCTACTGCGACTATCTGCAGAAAAAGGGCATGCTTGATCAGGTCAGAGACTTTTTTGAGCAGTGCGGCGGACCGAATGGGGATGTGCCGCATCACAACTTCGACAAGGCGATGCCGTGGCCGTTTGCGGAAGAAGACTATATCGATGTAGTCACCGGACGGGTGGCGCGGGAACAGCTGAGCCGCCATCCGGCAGAAAAGCCGTTTTACATGAAAGTATCCTTCTGCGGACCGCATAAGCCCTACGATGCACCGCAGCGCTATCTGGATATGTTTCCCCTTGAACAGGAGGATGATTTCCTCCTGCCGGAAGGGCAGGTCATTGCGCAGAAGGACAAGGAGGCTTTGTGGCGCCAGCGCCGCTCGTCCAAGGCCATGATTAAACTGATAGATGACCAGATTGGAGAGATCCTGCGCCTGCTGGAGAAGCGCGGCATGATGGAAGATACGCTGGTTTTGTTTACATCAGATCACGGCGACATGCTTGGGGATCACTACCTGCTGCAGAAAGGGGTTCCCTGGAGACAGGCGGTCAATGTCCCGCTGGCAATCCGCCTGCCTGGGGCAGAACCAACAGGAGAAAATCCGTACCCGGTTGAATTGTCCGATCTGGCGGCAACGATACTGGACTATGCAGGGCTGGATGCGCGTCAGGCGCTCAGCCGCAGCTGGCCTGCCTATAACGATATCATTCCATCCCGTTCTCTGTTGCCCGTGCTGCGGGGAGAGGCCGACCGCTGCAGGGATTTTTGCTTTGCGGAAAGTGATTTTACGGAAGAGCGCGTGCAAGGCATACCGGTCACGGACACGCCGTACTGGCGGGGAGCGGGCGGCCGCCGCAGCAATGCATGGCAGGCGATCATTACGGAAAAAAGCAAATATATTAAGTATCTTGGATATGCGCTGGGGGAAAAACCGTATGAGGAATTCTATGACCTACGTAATGATCCAATGGAAACCGCCAATCTGATCGGTGACCCGGCCTATTCAGACCAGATCGAGCTGGCACGCAACCGTTTGTCATATATGGTGGATCATCATCCGGCGGCACAGAAGACCTGGTGCACGGCATGCGCCCGCGACCGCGAAAAAGCAGCGGAGGCATCATCATGAAAACGATTGTAATCTTAATGGACAGCTTAAACCGCCGTTTCCTGCCTGCTTACGGGAACACATGGGTGCGTACGCCGAATATAGACCGTCTGGCGGCGCGCAGCTGTGTGTTTGACAATCATTTTGTCGGTTCGGCGCCCTGTATGCCGGCACGCCATGATCTGCTGACCGGGCGTATCGATTTCCTGGAGCGCAACTGGGCGCCGGTTCAGCCTTTCGACTGCACGCTGCCATATATCCTGCGTAAGCACGGATTTTTCAGCCACATGACCACGGATCACTATCACTATTTCCATTTAGGCGGCGAAAACTATCATGCGGTTTTCGATTCGTGGGATTTGATCCGCGGGCAGGAAACCGATGTGTGGGCCTCCAACCTGGGAGCACTTCCGGAGCGGGATCATTATGGACAGGATGAGGCGCAGTACCGGTATAACAGGATGCGTTTCTGCGATGAATCAGAATATCCATCGCCCAAAACACTGCGTCATGCTGCTGAATGGGTGGAGGAACACCACGAAGATGACAACTGGTTCCTGCTGGTCGACTCCTTTGACCCGCACGAGCCGTTTGACTATCCGGATGAAGATGCAGCCGAGTATCCGGATGATTACCAGGATAAGCTGTATTACTGGCCGGAATATGCGGACAGCAGCCAGGCGACGGAGGAGGCGGTCGAACATCTCCGCCGCCGCTACGCGACTCTGATCACAATGAGCGACCGCTGGCTGGGCCGCATGCTCGATGTTCTGGACAGGCATGGTTTATGGGAAGACACCATGGTAGTTCTGACAACCGATCATGGGATCATGTTGGGCGAAAAGCAGTTTATGGCGAAAAACTACATGCCCTGTTATAACGAGATCTATCAAATCCCCATGATGATTTCACTGCCCGGAATGACCCATACCACCCGCTGCAGCGCACTGACGCAGAACATCGACCTGATGCCGACAGTTTTGGATTTCTTCGGCATCGGGCAGGAGGACTGCTGGCACCCGCTGCACGGGGAGAGCCTGCTGCCGCTGATAAGCGGGGAACAGGAAGCTGTGCATGATACGGTAATATATGGTGTGTTCGGACGGCAGGTGAATATCTGCGATGGCCGGTATACATATTTCCGTTCTGCAGTTCGTCCGGATAACCAGCCTCTCTGCCTGTATACGGCTATGCCGACAACGATTTGGCATTATTGGGATCGAGATCATTTGACGGATATTTCCAGCATTCAGGCAGGTCCGTTTCTTTCCTATACGGAATATCCCGTATTCCGAATCCCCAATACGATTACAAAATTTGCGAACGCATCGCAGGATTTTGCGGAGCGGTATGAGGTGATTGGGCAAAGCATGCTGTTTGATCTGCAGCATGATCCGCAGCAGGAGCATCCGCTGGATGATCCTGCGTTGGAGCAGCAGATGTGCATGAAACTTGCACAGGCAATGAAACGGCATGACAGCCCGGAAGAGCAGTATATCCGACTGGGGCTGGAACGGCCGTGACTGGAAAAAGCCTGAAAAAGGGAGGATATCATGTATGTAATCTGTTTTTTGATCGCATTCCTCGCATGTATCATCGGCAAAATCTGCGGTATGGGCGGCGGTGTAATTATCAAGCCGGTGCTGGATGCAACTGGGCTGATGGAGGTTGCAACGATCAACTTTTTATCCGGCTGCACGGTGATCGGCATGACATGCTGGTCGGTTGGAAAGTCCCTGGCAAAGCGGGAATCGGATATTGACCTCTCTGTGTCCACACCGCTGGCCATCGGAGCTGCGATTGGAGGACTGTTGGGCAAGCAGCTGTTTTCCGTAGTTGCAGGGCTGTTTTCTGACAGCAATATGGCAGGCGGGGTGCAGGCGGGCCTGCTTCTTGCCGCAACGTTTGGCACATTGCTGTATACCATCAACCGGCAGCGCCTGACTATGCTGCATATCCAGAACAAGATGGCCTGTATCATGATCGGCCTTGGACTGGGAACGCTGGGGACGTTTTTAGGCATTGGCGGCGGGCCGTTTAACATGGCGGTTCTCTATTATTTTTTCTCTATGTCGACCAAAGTGGCGGCCCAGAACAGCCTGTATGTAATCTTGATCAGCCAAACCGTTGGCATTATTGCTACTGCGGTTGGCGGCGGTATCCCGGCTCTTTCACTGTGGCTGCTGGCGGGTATGGTATTCTGCGGCGTGGTCGGCGGTGAAGTCGGCGCGCGGATCAACAAGCGGCTGAGCGAAGGCAATGCAACGCGGCTGTTTGAAGCCTCGATGGTGCTGGTTATGGCGATCAGCTGCTACAATATTTTCTCATTCTTCCGGTAAGGGAAGGGCATGCGATAAGATGCCTGAAGATAAGATCTAAAAAATATGCTGGCTGACTGCAACCGGACTTCCCAAAACATCAGAAAAAACCGATGGAATTTTTCCATCGGTTTTTTCTTGGTTCAAGGCAGCGGAGAAGGAGCGCGCCAGCAGAATAAAGACTGGTTGAAGAGGGGCAGCGGATTATCCAGGGACAGGAAGTTATACTTGATTTATTAAAAATATTATGATATATTTAATAAAAAGAGAAGGACGGAAAATCTGATCCTGAGA
>DCTE01000215.1 GCA_002329405.1 Ruminococcaceae bacterium UBA1448
CAGTTCCATCCTGAATTCAAATCCCGTCCCAACCGTGCCCACCCGCTCTTCCGCGCGTTTATTGCAGCTTCCCTGAAAAATGCAGAAAACAGATAATTTACAGATAAAGAAAAGGCTATCGGCTTAACCGGCAGTCTCAAGGAATAATTATAAACCGCAAGGAGGAACCCCTATGAAAATTAATCAGCATTATCTGCAATTGGAAACGAGCTACCTCTTTACCATGATCGGCAAAAAAGTAGCGGCTTTTCAGGAACAGCACCCGGATGTCAGCATTATCCGGCTGGGCATCGGTGATGTCACCCTTCCTCTCTGTCCAGCCGTCGTCCAGGCACTGGAAAGTGCCAGCAAAGAAATGGGTACCGCCGAAACCTTCCACGGTTATGGGCCGGAACAGGGCTATGATTTCTTGAAAGGGAAAATTGCCGGCTATTATGCAGAGCGTAACGTCATGCTGGAAGAGGACGAGATCTTTGTCAGCGACGGCGCGAAATCCGACCTCGGCAATATTCTGGATTTATTTGATGCAGACAACACGGTGCTGGTTCCCGACCCGGTCTACCCGGTTTATGTCGACACCAATATCATGGCCGGACGGAGGATTATCTTTGCAAACGCGGATGCTTCCAACGGTTTTCTGCCGCTGCCGGATGAAAAGACCGACGCCGATATCATCTATATCTGTTCGCCCAACAATCCGACCGGTGCGGTATATGATCACGCTGGTTTGAAAGAATGGGTCGAATATGCGAAAAAACGGGATGCAGTTATCCTGTTTGACGCGGCATATGAAAGTTTTGTCGCTGATCCCACACTGCCCCGCTCAATCTATGAAGTAGAGGGTGCAAAAGAGGTCGCAATTGAATTCTGCTCCTTCTCCAAGACGGCCGGATTCACCGGTACCCGCTGCGGTTATACCATTGTTCCCAAAGCGTTGGTACGCGGCGGTGTGATGCTCAACAGCCTCTGGCTCAGACGTCAGACCACCAAATTTAACGGCGTTCCCTACATCATCCAGAGAGGCGCAGAAGCCGTCTTTTCGGAAGAAGGCCGTCGTCAGACCCTTGCCAACATCGACTACTACCGGCAAAACGCCCGTATCCTTGCCGATACTCTTGACCGGCTGGGAATCCGTTATACCGGCGGCAAAAACTCCCCTTATATCTGGATGGAATGCCCGAATGGAATGAAGAGCTGGGATTTCTTTGACTACCTGCTGGAAAATGCCGGTGTTGTCGGCACCCCTGGCGCAGGCTTTGGCGCAAACGGAGAAGGCTATTTCCGGCTGACCGCCTTCAACAACCACCAGAATACTGCTGAAGCGGCAAAAAGAATTGAAAAGCTGCTTGGCGGCTGTAGCAAATGATGATACTATAACCGAAAATAGCTGACAGCAGAATCGCTGCCAGCTATTTTGCTTTATCAATTATTTGGCAGCTGGTGCCCGCCAGTCAAAATGTGGATATCGACAGTACCATTTAGAAGTCATATTATTGGTACGGTCCGCCTCCACATCTTCCGGTATCTTCATCGTGACAAAGATGCTGCGCGGCTGGATATCCTGTTCCGGCAGCAAATGCAGATAAAGGAAATCCGCAACCGCTGTCCAGTCTGCCAGCGAAAAGGTATGGTATCCTTCCCGGAAAAACATCGCGTCGTTGTCCAATACACCCAGCATTTTATAAACCTCAGCCGACGCCCGCCAGCTGATCTGGATACCATAAGGGTTGGCCCACTCATCATCCAGCGAGTCGGTCGTCAGCAGCGGACGAGGTGCCACCAATGCACGGGCAAAGTGCATATCAAACGGCAGACGGTATTCCGGTCCGATCTTACCATTGATCGAAAAATCAATCCGGGAAAGCAGTTCCTGAAACGGATTTTCCGCCTGCAAAACTGCGTCAATGTCAATGGGCGGTAGTTCTTTTCCTACACCAAATTCCCGCAGGCCGTCCGCCCACCAGAAAGGAAACATCTGGCTCATGCTGCCGATCGTCTCCTGCATACCGGTGTCTTTTCCCAGCCGTCCACCCAGAAAACGGAAGTTGCCTGAACCGCCACACCCGGAACCACATGGTACGGCTACTGCGATCCGCTCATCATAGATTGCGGCACAGAGCGCAACCTTGCCGTTGCGTGAATAACCGGTTGCTGCAATTTTATCCGTGTCCATATCATCGCGTTGTTCAAGGTAGTCGATAATCCGGCTATATCCCCACGCCCAGACCGCGATTGCCCGCCAGCTGTAAGATGGATAGGCTTTCAGACAGGGGCTCTGCTGGTAAAAAGCATGGGAGTCCACTCCCAGCTGTTCTTTGTTAAACCGGATGAGAGCAATCCCATGTTCCAGCAGCTCCCCGGCAACCGGGCACTCCTCCTCAGCAAAGACATTCCAGATCAGGACCGGGCATTTTTTATCGGTTATCGGACGCAGAAGCTGAAACTCCATTGACAGTGCATTTCCCGGGCCAAAGGTGATCTGGATTTTCTCTTCGACCGCCTTTTGGCTATCTACTGCCCTGCTTTCCAGTACACGGCCTGTTACATTCCCAGGAGACGGCGGCATTTCGCCGTACAGATAATGTGCTAGCATCTCTTTCAGGTACTCCCGCTGCTGCGGCCATTCATCGGCATTGCTGATGCGCGTACCATCCGGTTTGACAAAGGGATCTGGAAGCTGGTGAATCTCTTCCAGCTGTTCAAACGGTTTAAACGAATAATGAAGCATGACAATTCCTCCGTTTTATGTGTTTTTAACTATATCACCGGTTCAGTTCACCGGCAAACATCCTGACCCATTCATCAATTGAAAGGGAATCTTCTCTAAACTGCATCAGTTCCGCTTTCCAGACCTCAGTCCCCTTGACCAGAACCACCGCGCATCCCATCGGATAGGCAGAATAAGCGACCGCGCTGTCCACTCCCAGTTCTTCTGCCGTAGGGATATCAAAAAACTGGAACCGGTCCTTTTTAACCTCACGCCTGCCGCTGACCGGATATTCCGCAGCAAGTTCACGCGCCAGCCAGCCGGTGCGCATATCCGTATAAGTAACATACATCGCACAGTCAATCCGCCGGCCGTCCTCCATCCTAAACTCACCGTATTCATTGCTTTCGATCACTGTCTCTGCCAGCCAGTCGGAAGATACCTTGATTTTATTGGTATGTCCCATCCACTCATCCCGTTTAAAGCTGCCTTCTACCCCTATCTCGGACAGCCGCAGAAAAGGCAATTCCCCCTGATACTCAGTAATTGGGATCTCATTTGGATTATCCACGCTGTTCAGCCAGTATCCGCCTGCGCTGAAAACCCAGACAACCGCCACCAATACGCTGAGTAAATTCCAAACCCGGTAACCAAAGGCATGCTTCTTCCAGTCCTTTTTGCGGTCCGGCTGACTTCCTTCCAACAGTTTTTTCCGCAGCCGCCGAATCATAAACACCCGCTTAAATCCGAACACCAGTTCTCCAATCATCAGAGCCACCGTCAGCAGTACCAGCCAGCTGCCATACTGCATCGCCAGCAGCAGCCAGCACCGCCCATACCAGGTCAGGCCCAGCAGCAGCAAAAGCCAAACCAGATTGACAATGACCCCTGCCCGCCCATCTTTTCGGACATAGGAAAGTGCCATCGCCTGAACAGACGGGTCGGTGTTCAGCTCAGGTGCATCCGGGTTATCGCAGGCATAGACAAAAAACTGTCCGCATTTGGTCAGATACTCCCAACCCAGCTCACCGCTTATTTCGACCGCCTCTGCATCTGGTTCACCACCTGATTCTGACAAAAAGCTGGTGCTTCTCTGCGCTGCTTCCAGCCGGTAACGGACTGTTTTCGGCTCCCCCTGTTCAAAGCTGGTGAAGCCGCCAAAAAAGGCTTCCTTCCGCAAAAAGAGTCCCTCTTTCGCCATGCTTTCCAGCCAGCTTTCGATTCCCTCTACGTCATACCATGGGCAGGGTGCCAGCCGGTATACTCTTTTTCCGATTTTCATTTCTCAGCCCTCCTCAATGCAGCGGCTCACTGTCTGCATCCGCAATACAGCGCCGCAGACGTTCAACCTCTTCCCGATATGCGTCACGGCCTTTTTCGGTAATCCGATAGGTCCGTTTACGCCCTTCGACCTTTATTTCTTCAATATATTTTACCTTTTCGAACTTGCCCAGGATCGTATACAATGTCGCAGGGCCCAGCCGCAGCTGCCCGCATGTCTTCTGCTCAATAAATGCAGCCGCGTCAATCCCGCACATTGGCTGCCGGCAAAACGCCATCAGCAGATAAAACATGGATTCGGTCAGTCCATCCAGCGGTTTTTTGGGCATCCGTTTTCCCTCCCTTATTGATATCGTTTATTGATATCATCTAATGATATTGTACCATGATCGGTTTCTTCTGTCAATCCCCTTTGAAATGATAGACAAAGATGATATGGTATGTTAAGATAAAAGGCAAAGGAGGCAGAGGGTATGTATCAAAATAAAGCTGTTTCAGAAACAGATGACAGGCAGAATGAAAAATGGCTCGGAGTCTGGATCCGCCAGAACCGGCTGCAAAAAAACTGGAGCCAGGATGGGCTCTGCAAAGGCATCTGTGCAGTCTCCTATCTCTCTAAAATTGAACAGGGCAAAGTGATACCCGCACCGGAAATCCTTTACGCCCTTGCCGGAAAACTGGACGGCAGCTGGGAAACCGACCCGGATGTCCTTGCACGTTACCGAAGTCTGATTGATGCGCAATATCAGTATATATTCACCCTCAATGTGAATGACTATACTCAATCGTACGCAGATTTTGAACAATGCCGTGCAGCAATAGCTGCAAGCCCCTTTCTGCTCGACTGTCTGCTGCTGGAAATATGGTTAGACGAACGTCCAAAGGCCGAACTGGATGGACTCCGGTGTTATCTTGGCGCAATGAGCAGCAGACAGCACCAACTGTATCTGATGCTGACCGACAGACAGGCTTCTGTGCAGCTGTATCCGTCAGCATCCACCTGTTACTGGGCCGGCATCGGTGAATATGAAGCAGGCCATTACACCCATGCAGTTGAATTGCTGACCCGTGCATATAACCTGGCGTCGGAAGACGGGGAACTTTACCTGCAAACCAGCTGCCGAATATTTATCGGCAACTGTTATGCCAATATGCTGGATGTCGAACAGATGCAGCGTCATTACCACGCTGCCAGAAAAATGTCAAAAGCTCTGGGACAGTACAGCGAACTGAGCAGCATCGACTATAATCTTGCATCTACCGAACTGGAAATAGGAGATTTTACAACTGCTTATCAGTATTTTTCCAACCTGTCCAACCCATCCGCGCTTGACCTTCACAAGCTGGCCATCTGCTGTGAAAAACTGGGCAACCGGCAGGCAGCACTTGATGCGCTGGAACAGGTACATACCACTGACTACAACTTCCCGGAAAAAGAAATTATGGACAAAATGTGTGAACTTGTACGTTTTCGGCTGACACATCCTGACTATCTGTCTGATACCGGATATGGAGAGTTGTTGCTGGACACCTTCGCAGAGATACGCCAAAATCTGCCTGCTGGATATGCAGCATTCCATCTGCCGTGGGTGCTGGAATGGTACCGGGAACACCGGCTTTATAAAGATGCTTTTCAGCTTTTATTAGAT
>DCTE01000024.1 GCA_002329405.1 Ruminococcaceae bacterium UBA1448
GCTGCAAATCATAAACGCCTGACAGACCGTCGATCAGGTCACCCCGTTCAACTGTCTTATTGAAGAGCTCCGCGACAGCGGCCTGACGGCGGCCGATATGCACGACGTTGAGCAGTGGCTGTTCAAGGTATTTGCGCATCAGCCGCTTGCCCATTGCAGTTTTGGTATGGTCGAGGACCCACAGCAGGGAACCGCGCTTTTCCCTTGAACGCATTGTCTCGGTCAATTCAAGATTGCGTCTGGCGGTCAGGTCAAGGGCAAGGTATTTTTCCTCGGTATAACAGGTCAGGCCANNAGATAGGACAGCAGGCTGCCGACCGCCCGCAGTGCCAGTTTCCGTCCTTCCGGCTCAAGTTTTTCCAGCGACTCCGGCTGAAACTGCTGCACCACCAGCTGTTCCAGCGTCTCATCCTGATAGTCCTCTTCCAGGACAAAGTTCTGTACACATTCCAGACGCCCGCGGATAAATGCCTGTAACTCTTCATTTGCACTGCATGCCGGGCTGACCAGCAGCTCACGGGGCGAAAACCTGGACAATTCGTCAATCAGTGTACGAACAATCTCCTTGCTATTCAGTTCGGCAAACTGCATCTCACCGGTCGAGATATCCGCAAAGCAGACGCCTGCACTCATTCCCTCAGCCGGCAGATAAACCGATCCGATATAATTGTTTTCATCCTCCGGCAGCATTGTGCTTTCGATTACTGTCCCGGGAGTCGTAATGCGGATGACCTCCCGTTTGACAACACCTTTTGCCAGATAAGGGGATTCCACCTGTTCGCAGATCGCGACCTTATACCCTTTTTCCACCAGCTTCTGAACATAGGTATCCGAGGAAACATGCGGGATGCCGCACATCGGTGCCCGTCCCGGCAGGCCGCAGTTTTTGCCGGTCAACGTCAGCTCCAGCTCCCGCGAAACCGTCAGCGCATCGTCAAAAAACATCTCATAAAAATCACCCAGACGGAAGAAGACAATATATCCGTCATACTGGTGTTTGACATTCAGATACTGCTGCATCATCGGTGAAAGTTTGCTTTCGTCCCGGAGCAGCGGCTCCCATTCTTCCTTTGTCAGCAGTTCGCCCGACCGGGCCGCTTCCATTTCTTCCGGCATATCCGCCATCCTTTCCACACATCCCTGCGGCCTGGCTGGTCGATGCAAGGCCAATTATGTTTATTATAGCATACCGCAGGCAAAAATAGCAACCAAACATCTGTGAACGAAAGGCATTGTTTTTTCATCTGGCACACNNCCTGCCACAAGACGCAAAAAAGCGCAGCCTGTTACAGCTGCGCTCCAAAACGCCATCTTATTCCACCGAGATAATATAATAATACACAGGCTGGCCGCCGTTGACCAGATTGATCTCGATATCATCACTGATCTTGGCACGCAGCAGCTCATAAGCAGAAGCTGCCATATCTTCCGAGACATCGCTGCCGTAGATCACCGTAATAAAGCTGGAAGATTTGCCGACCATCGAACGGGTCAGTTTGAGGACTGCTTTGTTCAGGTCCTTCTCGACAAAAGCCAGCTTGCCGTTTTCCATCGCGAGGATTTCTCCTTCTTTGATGGAATGACCGCCAAACTCACTGTCCCGCGCGGCAAAGGTAATCTGACCAGTCTGGACATTGTCCAGCGCACGGGTCATATTCAGCCGGTTGTCCGAGAACTCAGCATCCGGGTCAAATGCCAGCATCGCCGTAATTCCCTGCGGGATGGTCCGGGTCGGCAGCACGCATACCCGCCGGTCAGCCAGCCGGACGGCCTGTTCAGCTGCCATGATGATATTCTTGTTGTTGNNACCCAGATCAGAGAACAGTGCCTGTACGCCTGCACCCGCCGCAACTGCAACAAATCCATACGGGATATCAGGATCGACCGGAACATAATCCGCGTTTTCCTCCTGCTGGTCAGCCTGTAACACCTGTTCGGTATGCTGTTCCCGCATGTTTTCAATCTTAAGGGAGGTCAGCGCACCAAATTTCAGGCCCTCTTCGATCGCGTTGCCGGGATGGTTGGAATGAACATGGACTTTGATAATATCTTCGTCATCCACCACGACAACACAGTCACCAATTGACTCAAGGTAGGCACGCAGTTTGAGTGCATCCTCACAGCCCGGTGCTTTCATCACAATAAACTCGGTGCAGTAGGTAAATTTGATGTCGCCCTCTGCTTCCGCAACAGCACTGCGTTTAGGGGCTGCTTTTTTCTCTGCCGCCTCAGCGGATGCAACAACCTGTCCACCCTTGAAGACATCCAGCATCGCGCCAAAGATCACACACAATCCCTTGCCGCCCGCGTCAACAACCCCTGCCTTTTTGAGGACAGGCAGCATCTCCGGGGTTTTTGCCAGCGTTTCCTCCGCCTGACTGACAATTGCGCTGAACACCTCGACCGGATCATTGGTGGAAAGGGCGACCTCGCTGCCCTTTTCAGCCGCCTCACGCGCGACCGTCAGAATTGTGCCTTCGGTCGGCTTCATGACCGCCTTATAAGCCGCTTCCACGCCCAGCGTCAGAGCATCCGACAGATCCTGTCCGGTTGCCTCCTGTTTACCGGCAAGCCCTTTGGAAAAGCCGCGGAACAACAGCGACAGGATGACGCCCGAATTTCCGCGTGCGCCACGCAGCAGTGCAGAGGCGGCTGTCTTGGCAGTTTCCTCCACAGTAGGGCTGCGGAGCAGCTCCAGCTCCCGTACCGACGCACCGATGGTCATGGACATATTGGTTCCGGTATCGCCATCAGGTACCGGGAATACATTCAATTCATCGACTTTCTGTTTCTGGTTTGCGATGACATGAGCCGCGGAAATAATCGCGTCCCGCAGGATGATTCCGTTTATCACGTTTGTGCACTCCTTACTGGGCAGGGTTGCTGCCTCGTTGCTGTTTTAATGAAATGGATGCTGACCAAAAAATCAGCGCGGATGAAACATCAGCTGACCTGCATTCCTTCCACATATACATTCACTGCCGCGACGCCGATTCCGGTAACGTCCTCCACCGTATAGGTGATTTTATGGACAATGCTTGTCACGATCGCAGAGATATTGATGCCATAGGTGACCTGGATATGAAGATCAATCACCAGCTTGCCATTTTTTCCCCGGATCACGACGCTCTTCTGCGGCTGGGTAGACAGCAGGCGGCCTTTTTTGCGGGAACGGACAGGTGCCAGTCCCGCGACACCGAACGAATCACTGAGCGCGTCACCGATCAGAGAGATAAAAAACTGCTCTGAAATTTCGATCGTACCGAGATGGTTCTCCATTTTGAT
The DNA here is from genome assembly GCA_002329405.1 of Ruminococcaceae bacterium UBA1448. Lineage (GTDB taxonomy): Bacteria > Bacillota > Clostridia > Oscillospirales > Ruminococcaceae > Faecivivens. The sequence continues at coordinate 3,286 of DCTE01000024.1, forward strand.
CATATGTCATACCCCTTTCCAGGTAAAATCCAAGCGCAAATCTCTATACAGATTCATTTTAATCTACAACAGGGCGTTTGTCAAGGGATTCGGAATTTTCTGTAAATTCCTCCATTTTAAGCCAGATTTTTCATCCGTTGGACATTTCAATTCACAGAAAATCATTCCCCGACCGGTGTATATTCTGTTCCCCGGAAGATCCGGTAAAGGGTGTCGCCATTGTCAAATTCCAGCTGCATATTAACCTGACCGGTGCTGAAATCCCGTTCCTCAAACGCAAAATCGGCAATACCGCCGCCATAACAGATCAGATAGGTATCGGTCTGATCGTCCACCAGCCCGGCGCATCCCATCGAAGTGGACTTATATTCGGTCGTAAATTCCTCAAAATTTTCCAGCGTCCTGTTTTCTTCATCAATCCAATAACGGCAGACTCTGGACGTGCTGTCCACCCCGCCCGAATTGTCAAAGATCGTAATGGAACCATCTTCCAGATACCGGACGTCATGCTGATACAGCCCGATCTGTTCGTCGGCCAGTCCCGCAATATCGTTTCTTCCCCGGCCCATCATCCAAAGGATATCGCCGTTCTCCCGATCCAGCTTGATCAAACCAATCGACCGGCAGCTGATCAGCAGATCATAGCTTTCCGGGTCGACTGCAACCGAGTTGATATGCACATAATCGGTATACTGTGCATCGGGGTTATCGACCAGCGCGCCGAAATCATTGTTGTAAACCGAAGCCGTATACAGTTCGGGGTGATCAATCGCCTCCCACTGCATCAGCACCTCCCCAGCCTTCTGTTCCTGCACAATCGCATTGACAACCGGAATCTGCTTTTCTTCATATCCGGGCACATTTTCCGCCATTGAGAGGGTGACGGTCGTCAGAATATAATGATCGTCCGCCAGAATCTTATAGTCATGATTTTCGCAGCCATAATCCGATTCGGTAATCGACCCATACGCCAGCGGATGGATATTGTCATTGATCACATTGAATGACTCGTCCATCAGCACAATATGGGTAAAGGTAATGCCGCCGTTGGTATTCTCGACATCCGCGTCATACTGCTGATAGGCATACCGGATGGTACCGTCCTCATAGACAATCTTCCGAAAATTATAGGCATACCCCGGAACCTGTTTGTACCAGCGGATATCCCCCTGCGGTGTCATGACAAAGATATAGTTATATCCGGCGTCGGTTGTTCCACGCATACTGACCAGGAAATCTTCATCCGAAATGCTGCTGCCGGTGATCGAATACTGCGGAAAATCTTCCGGCAGCTCAGAAGCCGACAGCGTACCGGTGACATCGACCGCCGAGATGCTTCCATCATCTGCTACTGCAATCCGCCACTGGGTCCCGTCCGGGCTTTCAATAATGGTCGGGTCCTGCTCCAGATTCCGGTCGGAAATCATCAGCTCGTCAATCGTATAATAATCTCCGCTGGCTGCTGTATCCGAGATCTGATCACCATAGACAATCATCCGGCTGTCTGCCACCTGAACCGCCATCCGCACATACGCGATCGCGTCATCATCCGGGACAGTGATGGTTGCCAGTCCATAACTATCCACCCGCTGCAAAAAGTTTTTGTCCGCATCAAAATAGCAGACTACGTTGGTCGCAATGCCGTTGCGGGTGATCTGCTGGCCAGCCGAACAAGGAATCCAGTTGCTCATCACGCTGCCATTCTGTGCTTCTATGACCGATCCATCATAGTCATAAAAAAAGTCTTCGCACCCCTCCGGGTCAAAAAGGTTCTCCTGTTCCTCAAAATAAGATACCCCTTCGATATCCTCCAGCGACAAGCTCTCAACCGTACGATACAACGAACAGTTCAACGCGACAGACAATGCCAAAGCCACCAGCACCACCACATTGAACCCCCACTGGACATATCTTCCGACATGGCGGCCGCCCGCCATACCTGTATTATTGCCCGATTTCACTGAAAAAGCCTCCTGTCTGATTTTACTTTAACCAGTATAACAAAACATGCCACCAGCGTCAATACAGTCAACCATCTTTCCACCCATTCTCCCGATATTTTCAGCCGCTGCCGAGTATAAAAACTCCCCCTCCTGCGTATGCTGAAAAAGCAGTTATCTTCCGACCGACTGAAAGGATTTTGACCATGGCATACAGACGTTCTTCCCGGCACATTGTTCTGTGGAGAAGGAAAACCCCCATTCCCTCCTCTCACCGTCCGAACCGGCAGCTTCCGGCGACCTCTCTGGCTGCCTGTTTTCTGGCTGCCTTTCTGACTGGTGTCCTGCTGCTGCCCCAATGTCCCGGTTTTGACCGGGTGGTCGCACTGTCTGCCGGGTTGTCCGGCCAGCTGAATCCACAGCGGGAGCAAAATACCGCCACCCAGGATACCGGCAGCGTCTCCGAGCAGACAATCTTCCCATCTGATGATACCCAACCGGTCGAATCATCTTCGTCCTCAATGTCAGAAGAACCAGTGGATGAACAGACGGAAAGCCTTCCTTCTGCGGACGAACCCTCCTCCGAACCACTTCCCGAACTGGAAGAGCTTCTGGAAAGTGCGTCCCGTCAGAATGACCCGGAGATTCTGCCTGAAAATGAAGCAGTTCTGGTACACAAAACCTATACTGCCTCGCCGTCCGATGTCTATGTCCAGGTGGGCAACAGCTTTGTCAAAAATGTGACCGACTATGATAACCAGACAGTCCTTGACGCAGAAGCAGCCGATCCAGCCTTTACACTGGACGCGGACGGGAAGGTGGAGGTGCTGATTATGCACACCCACACGACCGAATGCTATATGCCCTACACCGGCAGCGTCTACGACACAACCTGGCCTACCCGCACCACCGACAATGAACAGAATATGGCCGCTGTCGGTGCAGTCATCACCGCCCGGCTGCAACAGGCCGGCATCGGTGTCATCCATGACACCACCCAGCACGACTACCCGTCCTACAACGGCTCTTATGAGCGTTCCGCCGCAACGGTGCAAAGCTATCTTGACCAGTACCCTGACATCAAAGTCGTACTGGACATCCACCGGGATGCGATCATATCCGGCGATACCGTCACCGCTCCGGTCGTCGAAACAGATGAAGGGACAGCAGCACAGGTCATGATCATCTCCGGTTGTGATGACGGAACAATGGACTATCCCGAATGGCAAAAAAACCTTGCCTTCGCAATTGACCTGCAGCAGCAGATGGAAGCCGACCACCCTGGCTTTACCCGCCCGATCCTGTTTGATTACCGCAAATACAATCAAAACATGACAACAGGTTCGCTGCTGATTGAAGTGGGCGGACATGGAAATACACTGGCACAGGCACTGCTCGCAGGGGACTGGATCGGGTCATCGCTTNNCTGCTGAAAAATGAATAAAAACAAGGGAGTTATCAAAATGAAACCGGTAAAACAACAAAAGACAGCCGGTCTTTCTCATAACCAGCTGTCATTTACTCCGCTGCCTACCTCACCGGGTCAGCGGTTTCAAACTTTTCTTATTTCTTTCGGCATTACCCTGGCCCTGACCGTACTGCTGGCGGGCTGGTCGGTTACCGGCTACCGCTGCC
>DCTE01000182.1 GCA_002329405.1 Ruminococcaceae bacterium UBA1448
CCAGTTTGGCTTTGCCGGCGTCGATCCCAGCTACGGCGGGGGAGCTGGTGCCGGCGGCGGATTTGGCGGGTTCGGCGGATTTGGCGGCGATATGGGTGACATTGGGTCGATTTTTGAGGACTTTTTCGGCGGCGGATTTGGCGGCGGCAGAAGAAGTGCCAATCCGAATGCACCCCGTCGCGGCAGCGATATTCATGTACAGGTCTCCATCTCGTTTATGGACGCCTGCAAGGGTGTGACAAAGAAGATCAGCGTTACCCGCACCGAACAGTGTAAGGAATGTAACGGAACCGGTGCCGAACATGGCACCGCAATGAAGACCTGCCCGACCTGCGGCGGCAGCGGTACCGTCCGGGTACAGCAGCGCACGCCTTTTGGCATGATCGCTTCCCAGCGTCCCTGCGATGCTTGCGGTGGACGCGGCAAGATCATTGAAAAGACCTGTTCCAAGTGCGGCGGCAGAGGAACCATCAGTTCCGCTTCGACTATCGAGGTGGATATCCCGGCAGGTATTGATGATGGGCAGACCCTGTCCCTGCGCGGACGGGGCAATGCGGGGATCAATGGCGGGCCGGCAGGCGATCTGCTGGTAACCGTCAGCGTTGCGTCCCATCCGACCTTCAGACGGGAAGGATACGACATCCGCTGCGAGATCCCGGTCAGCTTCTATCAGGCGGTCAACGGCGACGAACTGACCGTACCAACCATCGACGGTACCGTTGCTTATACGCTGCCGGAGGGGACCCAGCCGGGCACCGTCTTCCGCCTGCGCGGAAAAGGCGTCCAGCGGCTCAATTCCCGCGGGCGCGGCGACCAGTATGTCACCGTCGTGGTGGAAGTCCCCAGGGGGCTGACACGCGAACAGAAGGCAAAACTGCGTGAGTTTGAGGAATCTCTGACCGAAAAGCAGAGCCCGAAGAAAAAATCATTCGGCGACCGGCTGAAGGATATGTTTAAATAATAAACAAGAAGAGGGATACGGTTGGCTCGTACCCCTCTTTTTTGCTGTCCGCTGGATTATTCGGCGTTTTTTTTGGTATAGTATTTTGCTTGCGCCGTCCAGAGTTGATGATATAATCCGCCAGTATCTTCGACCAGCTGCTGATGGTTCCCAAACTGGACGATCTTCCCGCCATCAAATACTGCGATCTCATCACAGAACTTGCAGGAGGAAAGCCGGTGGGAGATGTATACAGCGGTCTTGTCGGTAATGATCTCATTGAATTTGCTGTAGATCTCCGCTTCGGCGATGGGGTCGAGTGCGGCGGTCGGTTCATCCAGGATGATAAAGGGCGCGTCTTTGTACAGTGCACGGGCAATTGCGATTTTCTGTGCTTCGCCGCCGGAGACTTCGACACCGTCTTTGGAAAAATCCTTATACAGGCAGGTCTCCAGCCCATCTGGCATTTTTTCCAGCCGGTCACCGAATCCGGCCATTTCCAGGCATTCTTTTGCACGCTGCGGGTCATAATCCTTTGCTGCTGCGACATTTTGGCCCAGCGGCAGTGAAAGAAGCTGGAAGTCCTGGAAGACAACCGAGAAAATCTTGAGGTAATCATCGTACCGGTATTTACGGATATCAATTCCGTTCAGCAGGATTTCGCCTTCAGTCGGGTCATAAAGCCTGCACAGCAGCTTAATAAAAGTCGTTTTACCGGAACCGTTTTTTCCGACAACCGCAAGCCGGCTGCCGATTTTGAATTTCAGTGAAAGATTGTGCAGTGAATCAGTTTTTGCACCGGGATAGCGGAAGGAGACATTGCGGAATTCCACTTCGTATTTCCGGTCGGAGCGTTTTTCGGTCGTCAGGCTGCCCTGATACATCGGGTCGGGCAGGTCGAGAAAGTCAAAGCAGGCTTTTAAAAAGACGGTGTTTTGTTCCAGTTTCCCAATTGTGCCAAACAGATCGGTGACACCTTTTGCCAGTGCGGTAATCGAGCCGACATACTGGGTAATCGAACCGACTCCGAATGCACCTGCCCAGGCTTTCAGGCAGACATACAGATAGGCAAAACCGGTAAAGGAGGTGGAAATGATTCCAGAAAGGGCACTGTACAATCCGCCGGGACCGGCAATATAACGGGCGATTTTATCAAAACTTGGGTCCAGTTGCAGATAGTCCTGGCAGATATCCTGCTGGTTGTAAACCCTCGTATCCAATGCACGGTCACGTTTGGGCATCATAAACGAAAAGAAGGTAAATACCCGGTTTTCCCATCGGATTTCATCTGAACAGGCAAGAAAATAATCATCCACTTTGTTAGCCAGACGGGGTGCGGTCAGCGTAATCACGATCAGAACAGCCGCAAGCCCTAAAATAAGAACCGGATTATTCAAAAAGGCAAATGGGGACTCCTCCGGCACTTTTTGTAGGAACAGGCCGGCGGTCAGGACGATTGCACTGATGATGCTGACTGTGGAGCTGACCAACTGACGGAAGATGTTCTGCAGGTTGCTGAATCCCCAGCCGCCCCAGTTGTCGTTCTGGCGAATCTGGGAATACATGTCATGGGTCTTCTGCTCATCCAACACGCAGAAATCCATTTGCAGCATTTTATCGGTATAGAGTTTGTCGAGGTTGGACCAGAAGGACGCTTCCCGGCATTTCTGCCAGCGCTGAACGGCCGCTTTCAGCAGTGCCAGTACAGCTGTGACCAGTACGGTAATCCATACCCACCGCCATACCGTTTCAGGATTGCGTCTTCCTGCCAGTTCATTTAGTATCTGTGCGGAGAGATAAATCCCGACATAGGGGATTATTGCCGACAGCACTTCATTGCAGAAGATGGATTCAAACTGTCCCGGACATTGTTTGCGCAGGATTTTAAAGGCACGGACGTGCAGTCCGGCCAGTTCTTTAAAGAGCATCCTTTTATCCTTCATCCGACTCACTCCCTTTTTCTTGATAATATTTGCTCTGGATGGCGTAAAGCTCCGCATATTTTCCGTTTGCTGCCATCAGGCTGTCGTGGGTGCCTTCTTCGGCAATCTGCCCGTCCGCCATCAGGATAATCCGGTCGCAGAACCGGGTGGAGGCCAGCCGGTGGGAGATATAAACGGATGTACAGCCGGAGGTCATATCGCTGTACTTGAGATACAAGTCATTTTCCGCGATTGGGTCAAGTGCGGCGGTCGGTTCATCCAGTATCATGATGGGAGCGCCTTTGTAAAGGGCGCGCGCCAGCATCAGCCGCTGCATTTCGCCGCCGGAAAGCTCGATGCCGTCTTCAAAGACCTCTTTCCCAATATGGGTTTGCAGCCCGTCGGGAAGATGGTCAAGTTTCTGGGAGAGACCAGCCTTGCGGATACATTCTTCCGCCTTTTCCAGCTGGGCGTCGCTGTTTTCAAGGGTTTGGGTGACATTTTCCGCGAGGGTTGTTTCTAGGACCGAAAACTGCTGGAAAACAGCAGTGAACAGCTGATAGTAGTCTTTTCGGTTATATTGCCGGATGTCTGCGCCGTTGAGCAGGACTTCGCCCTCAGTCGGGTCGTAAAACCCGCAGAGAAGTTTGACCAGCGTTGTCTTGCCTGCACCGTTTAAGCCGACGACTGCCAGTTTTTCGCCCGGATGGATGGTCAGATTGACACAGTGCAGGGTATCGGTTTGTGCGCCGGGATAACGGAAACGGACATTGTGCAGCCGGAGTTCATAGGCAAGGCCGGGTTCAGCTTTGAGCGGCTTTCCATCTTCAAAACGGAACGGTTCCGGTAAATCCAGACATTCCCGGATCGTGGAAATTTCCATACACTGGAGATGTAGGGTGGATATTTCCGACAAAATACCCGTTACCCATGTGGTGAACCCACCGACGGCTGAAAAGTACAGCAAAAATTCAGACGCAGGCAGTCCCTGTTCCAGTGTCCGCCCGATCAGATAAAGATAGGCGACCCCATTCCGTGCAAACGACAGCACCACATCCAGGATATCTGCCCGGATATAGACCTTTTCCCGCCTGGCGACAAACCCTTCAAAAAGGCTGCGGGCACTTTCGTAAACATCCTGCATCCACGGAAACATTCCAAAAATTCTGACATCTTTTCCCAGATCCCGCTGTGCAGACTTTAACCAGATATAGTTCATTTTCTGTAAATAGGAAGCTTCCTCGTCCCGGTGGCGGTAGCCCCATTGGTTGATTTTTCTGGTGACAAAAAATCCGGTGACCGTGGTCAACAGAATCACGCCTAATAGAATCGGACTGAATGTGGATAACAGACACAGGTAAATGATAAACCCGGCAATATTTCCCAGCAGCCTGNNGATGGCGTGGGCAGGAGCGTGATTGCTGCAAAGTGCCTGGCGGGCCTTTTCAAACAGGCTTATGGTTTTAGGGTCTTCGATATTCGGATAAGATGTGATCTGCCATTTCCTTGTCAGTTGGCATACAATACGCATACGTAAGCTGCTACGGCTGAAAAGGGTATTTTCCGCAAAATAGTTCTGTAATCCTGCCAGCAGCATCACAAGCAGCGAAAAACCGATGATGGTTGTCAGCAGCNNGGCGCGGCAGATTCTACTTTCTGCAAAATGACCGGCGCAATATACAGCTGTACCAGATTAATCGAAACAGTGATTGCTGCTATGGCCACTGTGATAAACAGCACAATTTTTTTGTACGTCCAGGCATTTTGTATCATCCAGAGGGTGTTGCGCAGGGTGGAACAGCGCGTTTTTTTGGTTGGTTTTGATTTCATGATGTTCACCTCTTGCCCTCATCATAGCACAAAAAAACGTCCCCGGTTTATTTTGGGGACGAATTGTCATTTGGGGGTGACGAACTGCAAATATTAAACCTGCGGCAGCAGGATTTCGGTCGTAAACGCGCCGTCTTCGCTATTGCGGCTGATGTACCCGTCCAGCCGGCTCACGATCTCGTCAATCCGCACCAGCCCGAACCCATGCCCGGCTCCTTTGGTGCTTTTAAACCTCCCGCCAGTCTTCTGACGCTTTTTGTCGGCGGTAAAGTTGGTGAAGGAGATGTACAGCTGGGTATTTTTCATATCCATATAGACCCGTATCATCCGCTGATCTTCCGGCAGCTTCATACTGGCTTCAATCGCGTTGTCAAACAGGTTGCCCAGGATGCAGCACAGGTCAATCTCCGGTGAACTGAGTTTGACCGGAATATGGGCGTCGGCTGATACCTGTATATTTCTTGATTTGGCAAGGGAGATCTTGGAATTGAGGATTGCGTCGGTCATCGGGTTGCCGGTCTTGACTGCGAGGTCGACATGGGTCAGGTCTTCGTCAAGATGGTCGAGATACGCTTTGATTGCTTCCCAGTTTTCTGCAGCCGCGTACGCCTTCATGACCTGGATATGGTTTCGGTAGTCATGCCGCCATCCGCGCATCTGCTGGTACATATTTTCGACTTCCCGGTAGTGGGTCTCGATCAGCTCCTGCTGGTAGCGTGCAATCTGCTTGTCTGTTTTTGCTGAAAAAAGTCTCATAATTTACCCCATATTGATGATGGCGCGGTTGATGGTTTCGTAGCAGCCTCTGGGCAGATGCAGCACCGTACCGTCGCTGAGCCGGATTTCCGTTTTGGTTACCCGGCTGATGTACCCGAGATTGACAACCAGCGAACGCCCGGCCCGGCAGAACCGCTCGTCCAGCTGGCTTTCCAGTTCCCCAAGCGTCATTTTGACGGTATAGTTGCCTACCGCGTGGATGGTCACATAGTTTCCCATGACATCGGCGTACCGGATCTGGTAAACCGGGATCCGCACCATCCCGCCGCCTGTTTCAAGATGCAGCACCTTTTCGTTCCCGGCGAGCTTGACGGCAGCGCGGTCAAGGACTTCCAACAGCTTTTCCTCTCTAACCGGTTTCATCAGGTAATGCAGGGCGGCTACTTCATACCCTTCAGCGATGTAGTCGGAATAACCAGTGATAAAAATGATCTGGATGGTTTCGTTTTCTTTGCGCAGCTTTTTTGCCATCGTGACGCCATCCATCGCGCCCATTTCGATGTCCAGCAGCAGGATATCAAAGTCGTTTTCTTCGGCATAATGGAACAGGAAACTCTCGGCAGAGGGAAAACAGACAACCTGGATGGCATAATTCCATCTTCCTGCCCATTTATCCAGCAGCCGGGCAAGATAGTCCCGATCGGCAGGTTCGTCGTCACATATTGCGATTTTATAGGGCATTTGCGTTACCTTTCTTTCTGCTGCGGATTGTATACAGCGTGTATTGTTTTCAGGATAACATCCCTCCAGCCGGCTGTCAAGGCGATGGAAAAGAGAGATCAACTTTTTTTATGAAAAAATAGACAAATTTTTTTTAAAATTGCAACTTTTTACCAGTTTCAAAACCATTACTGATAGAAGGCCGTATGGCCATACAACAGAAAGGTTGTGACGATATGAAACGGTTCAGGATTTTTAAAACGGGGCTAACATCAGTAACAGCTGCCCTGATGGCTCTTTGCCTGTTTACCGGGTGCGGTGCCTCATCTGGCGGTTCGGCAGATTACGCTGTTTCGACAACCGCGGTTAGCAGCAACTCGATGACGGCGGATGCTGTCATGGAAGAAGCGGGATACGCGCCGGAAACGGCTGAGCTGGCGGATACCGCAGGGGAGCTTGACCCGGAAGATTTTGCCGGGGACCGCAAGATTATTTATACTGCGGATGTCGATATTGAGACAGAAACCTATGACGACGGGGTAGCGGTCATCCGTTCCCTTCTGGATGAATCGGGCGGATATATCTCCTCGACCTCCCAGTCTGGCAGCTCGGCTGAAGGCAACCGCCGCGCGAATTATACCTGCCGTATCCCATCTCAGAAGTACCGTGCTTTCCTGGACGGGCTGACGGGAGCGGGCAATGTCTACTCCGTTTCAGAATATACCGATGATATCACGTTGGAATATATCGACGTCGAAGCGCGGCTCAGTTCCCTCGAAGCGCAGCGCGACCGGCTGCAGCAGCTTGCCGATGAAGCGGAGGATATCGAGACGCTGCTTTCAATCGAGACCCAGCTGAGCAACGTCCAGTACCAGCTGGAAAGCTATACCGCCCAGATGCGCAGTTACGACAACCAGGTGGACTATTCGACGGTCAATATCTATCTCCGTGAGGTCGGCAAGGTTTCGGAGGGTACCGGGTTTGGCACCCGTATCCGGGCTGCTTTCTCGGGAAGCTGGGAGAACTTTGTCAGTGGTGTGCAGGGGTTCGTGATCGCTGTGATCTATGCGCTGCCGATGATCGTGATTCTGGCGGTTATCGCCGCGATTGTCATTCCGCTTGCTGTCCGTCATAGCCGCCGCGTCCGTGCCCATCAGAACCAGAACCGGATTTCCGGGACGCAGGGTTGGAACCATGTCCAGTCCGCGCCGGAAAAAAAGACGGAAGAAAAGGAATCGACAGATCAAAAAGAATAAAAACAGGCAGTAGCCTTGCGCGTGCGTAAGCACGCAATTCCCACCCATGAAACGCAGCCCATTCTTTCTGCTTCAGCAGGGAGAATGGGCTGTAAGTATAGACATCTTCTGAAAATTGATTTCCTTGAGACGGCAGGGAAAGGACTTGACCTTTTGGAATAAAGGTGGTATACTTTAATAAATAAAACCTTTAAAGTACGAAAGGAAGTTGCAGATGAAGATTGCAGTTGTGGGAATGGGGCTGATCGGCGGGTCTTTCTGCCGCGCCATCAAAAAGAAGACCAGCCATATCTGTTATGGCTGGAACCGTTCCCGTGAGGTGATTCGGGCGGCACTGGCGGAAGAGGCAATTGACGGTGAGATTCGGGACTTATCTCAGCTTCGTGATTTTGATCTGGTGATCCTCGGGTTCCATCCTGAGCTGACCATCCGGTTTGCGCAGGAACATATCGACTGTTTCCCAAAACACGGGCTGACGATTGATACCTGCGGCGTGAAAAAGAGCATCGTCGATGTCCTCCAGCCGTTGTTCGACGAAGCGGGCGCGCCGTTTATCGGGGTGCATCCGATGGCCGGGCGGGAGTTTTCGGGATTTGCCTATTCGCTTGCCAACCTGTATGAGGGCGCAAGTTTTATCATGACGCCGCCAGAGACGGCTAACCCTGAGCATATCCGGCTGTTGAGCGAATTTGCACGGGAGGTCGGGTTCACCCGGATTGTCAATACCGATCCCGAGACCCATGACGCGACCATTGCGTATACCTCTCAGGTTGCGCACGTCCTCTCCAATGCCTATGTCAAAAGCCTGACGCTGAAAAATGAAAGCGGTTTTTCAGCCGGTTCCTTTAAAGACCTGTCCCGTGTCGCGCGGCTGAATGCCGATATGTGGACCGAATTGTTTATGATGAACCGGGATGCTCTGGTTTTTGAGATTGAGACACTTGCCAAAAACCTGCTCAGCTACAGCGACGCGCTCCGGGCAGGAGACCGGCAGCGGCTGCATTCCCTGCTCAAAGAGGGAAGCGACCTGAAAGACTGGGCAACGGCACGGGATGCCGGACAAAAGATAGATTTGTAAGGAAAAAGAAAAGCGGAGTTTTACAGACACCGACAGGCGTCTGCAAAGCTCCGCTGTTTTATTTGTCTGCCGGTGTATAGCCGCAGGATGGACAGCTGACACACATACCGGCGACAGACAGGATATTTCCACACGCAGGGCAGGTCCATTTTCTCTCTTCCCGGCGCAAAAGGGCGGATATTCCGTATTGACGGATGATTTGCAGATTTTCAATTGGGCAGATTAAACCGCCGGTTTTCGTCTGGTACCGCTGGTTTAAAGAGAGCAGGCGTTTACAGGGAAATTCAGTGCAGTCTGCGCAGGATTCAGATTTTCCCCTGCATTCCTTTTGACAGTTTTTCAGGATACAGATCTGACTTTTTTTGGTTGTCCTTGTCCTGCAACCGATGCAAGGTGCTTTCTTTTTCTGATGCTGCGGGCAGATCTGACAGTTGATACCGCAGGGAGCAATCAGTTTTTCGTCCATTCATATTCTCTCCTCAACAGGGACAGAAGTGCTGTCGGATATTCTTCTGATTTTGATTATAGGATGTTCGGAGAGAAAATGCAACCGGATGGCATATGGCTGAGCTGCTTTTGATTAATTTTGCGCATTTTCCAATGTTTTGCGCAAATATGGAAATCTATTGCAATATATCGGGAATTTTATTATAATATATCTATACTTTTGACGCAATTCCAGGTTAAATTTAGACATTTATTGAGAAGACAGAAAGGAATGAGAATATGCAAATTTCTAAAATGCGTGTCAATCATATCGAAAATCCGCTTGGGTTTGCAACTGACCTGCTGACCCTCTCCTGGGTTGTCAGTTCGACCGGTAAAAGACAGACCGGTGCCCGGGTCGAAATCGCCGCTGATGCAGATTTTCAGCAGATCCTCTCGGATTCGGGGATGCGGGAGGATGTCTCCGGCATTGCCTATAACCCGGAGATTGCGCTTGCGCCCCGTACCCGTTATTACTGGCGGGTAACGGTGCAGGCAGATAATGGCGACAGCTGTACTTCGGATACCGCCTGGTTTGAAACCGGCAAACGGGATGAAGAATGGACCGCCCAGTGGATTGCTGCACCGTTCGATCAGGAAGTTTCCCCGCTGGTCAAGACAGTTTTCTCCGGTAAGGACGTCGTATCGGCCAGGGTTTACCTTTGCGGCCTGGGCAGCTACGAGCTGTATATGAACGGCGAAAAGGTTTCGGGCGACCTGCTCGCGCCCGGTCATCACAGCTATGACCTGTGGCTCCAGTCGTTTGCCTATGATATCACCCCGTTTATCAAAGAAGAAAACGCGCTGGGCGTGATGCTGTCGGCTGCCTGGTATAAAGGCCGCTTTGGTTTTGACGGTGGTTTTACCAATATCTATGGCGACCGGATGCGGATGATCGCTGAAATCCATCTGAAGTATGCCGATGGAAGCGAAAAGGTAATTCCGACTGACAGTGACTGGCTGTGTAAGCCTTCCGCTGTTGTGAAAAGCTCGATCTATTACGGCGAGGATTTTGACGCGCGGCTGTACGACCCGGATTGGGCGCTGCCCGGCGGCGAAGGCTGGGTAAAGGCTGAGGTTGTTGAAAATGACCTGGGTGAACTGCATGACCGCTACAGTCTGCCGGTTCTGGTGCATGAACAGTTTGCACCGGTTGAGATAATTGATACCGTTAAAGGTGAGAAGGTGCTGGACTTCGGCCAGAATATGACCGGATGGGTCGAGATGGACCTGCCGGCAATGGAGCCGGGAAGCAAGGTTGCACTTTATTACAGTGAAATCATGCAGGACGGCTGTTTCTACCGGGATAACCTCCGTACCGCTGAATGCCAGTATACCTATATTTCCGACGGCAAACCGGCACATGTCCGCCCCCACGGCACCTATTTTGGCTTCCGTTTTGTCAAAGTGGAGGGAATCGACCCTGAAAAGGTAACTTTCACTGGCTGTGCAATCCATTCGGATATCGAACGGACTGGCTGGATTGAAACGGATGACCCCCGTCTGAATCGGCTGGTGCTCAACGCCCTCTGGGGCCAGAAGGGCAACTTCCTGGATGTCCCGACCGATTGCCCGCAGCGTGATGAACGGATGGGCTGGACAGGTGACGCGCAGATCTTTGCGGGAACTGCCTGCTTTAATATGTATACTCCGGCGTTTTACGCAAAATATATGGAAGACCTGATGCGGGAACAGAAACCGCTTGAGGGCGGCATCCCGTTTGTCATCCCGGTTATCAAACCCAAATCAAAATCCAATGCAGACGGTGCCCCGAATATGTTTGCAATGAACCACTCTTCTACTGCATGGGGAGACGTCGCCTGCGTACTGCCCTGGACGCTGTACAGCTACTATGGCGACAAGGAGATGCTCAGACGGCATTATCCCGCGATGAAGGGCTGGGTCGATTATATTCGCCGCCAGGATGAGCAGAATGGCGGCAAACGTCTGTGGCAGACCGGGTTCCATTTTGCCGACTGGCTGGCACTGGACAATTATAAAGACCCGGATTCCCCTGTCGGTGCAACCGATGCCTATTATATTGCGTCTGCCTATTATTCCTACTCCGCTTCGCTGGCTGCAAAAGCTGCAAAAGTGCTTGGACTTGAGCAGGACGCCGCAGAATATCAGAAGCTGTCGGATGAAGTACGTGCCGCAATGCTGAAAGAGTACTTCACCCCCAATGGCCTGTGTGCGATCAATACCCAGACGGCACGTGTTGTTGCCCTCTATTTCGGCATCGTCCCTGAAGAGATGCAGGTCCGCCAGCTGGAAGACCTCAAGGGGCTGCTGCGTGTTCCGATGGACCATCGTGCCATGATGGCAGGGGAACAGCCGCCTTATCCGCCTAAGGTCGAACTGACCACCGGTTTTGTTGGGACGCCTTATCTCTGCCCGGCTCTGTCCCGGTTCGGAGATCTGATGGACGCTTACAGCTTACTGCTGAAGACCGATTATCCCAGCTGGCTGTATGAAGTTTCGATGGGTGCAACCACCGTATGGGAACGCTGGAACTCGGTGCTGCCGGACGGCCACATCAGCGGTACCGGCATGAATTCGCTCAACCATTACGCTTACGGTTCAATTGTAGAGTGGATGTACCGGTATATGTGCGGATTGAATGAGGCGGAGCCTGGATTTAAGAAGGTTCGTTTCCAGCCCTGTCCCGACCCGGAAAACCGTGTCGGTAAAGCGGAGATGGTTTATGATTCTGCCTCTGGCGAATACCGCTGCGGATGGGAAAAGACGGATGCCGGTTATGTATACAACCTGACCGTTCCGTTTGACTGTGAAGCGGAAGTCATCCTGCCAGGTGGTACACGTCAGACTGTTGGTGCAGGCAGTTACAGTTTTACTGAATAATTTGCTGTTTGTTTAGGCGGGCAGCCGGCTGGAATTTTCCGACCGGTGCCCGCTTTTGTCGGTTTGGAGAGACAATTTGTTTTTTCACCGGGGAAATGGTAAAATAATGTCAATACACGACAGGAGGTGCAGCAATGGAATTACGGGTGCTTCGGTACTTTTTGACGGTCGCGCAGCAGGAAAATATCACCAGAGCGGCGGAAATCCTGCATGTCACACAGCCAACCCTCAGCCGGCAGCTCGCTCAGATTGAGGAAGAATTGGGAATTCGGCTGTTTGAAAGGGGTAAAAGGAAAATTGTACTGACCAATGAGGGTATTCTGCTCTGCCGCCGGGCAAGAGAGATACTGGAACTGGTGGATAAAACAGAAAAAGAATTGGTCGAACAGGAATCAGTAGTGGAAGGCACCATATCAATCGGCTGTGGAGATGTAAAGACGGTTAATCTGCTGGCGGAGATGATACAGTCCTTTCACCAGAAATATCCTGCGGTACGGTTTGAAATGTGTACAGCGGCTGCCGACTACGTCCGTGAACAGATGGAACGCGGCCTAATTGATATCGGACTTTTGCTGGAACCGGTCAATCTGGAAAAATATGATTATGTTCGGCTCAAAGAAGAGGAACAGTGGGTTGCAATGCTGCATCCCGACGCACCGCTCGCCCGGCAGCAGTCAGTAACCGCCCGTGAGCTGAGAGATATTCCGTTGATTCTTCCCACCCGTCCTGATATGCAGAATGAACTGGCCAATTGGTTTGGAGAGGATATCTCCAGCCTGAATATTCTGTGTACTTCCAATCTGCCGTCGGTTAGCTGTATATTGGCATATCACCGGCTTGCATGTGCGATTATTATTGCAGGTTCTATATCGTTAATGGATGAGAAGAAGATTATCTCACGCCCGTTGTCTCCGGCGTTGACCACCAATTGTCTTTTGGTTTGGAAAAGGCATCAGCCATTTGGAGTTGCGGTGTCTAAGTTTATTGAACATGTAAAAAGCTATACTGAACAATTGACAACATAAATCATGCTTGAAACGCATGAATTAATATTAATTATAGGTATTAGACATAGTATGTTGTATCGTTTATAATGTAAGTGTAGGCAGGAGGATGCGGTATCTTCCGATCTGCACTTACTTTTTTTATGGATGAAAAGCCGGGCTGCACTGATATCGAAAGGATTGGTGGATATTTGTGTTTTCCAATCAGGCACTGAAAAAATTGCTGATTCCGCTGGTGATTGAACAGATTCTGGCCATGCTGGTCGGGATGACAGACACACTGATGGTATCCTCCGCAGGTGAAGCGGCGGTATCCGGTGTCGCGCTGGTTGATATGGTGAACTTTTTGATGATCACCATTCTGACGGCAGTCGCAACCGGCGGCGCGGTTATTGTGTCCCAATACCTCGGGAGCAGGCAATCAGATAATGCAGAAAAATCCGCGGGTCAGCTTGTGATGATCTCGGCTGCGATTTCTCTTGCCATTATGGCGATCTGCCTGCTGTTTTGCCGTCAGCTGTTACAGCTGCTGTTCGGCACGGTAGAAGCAGATGTTATGCA
The DNA here is from genome assembly GCA_002329405.1 of Ruminococcaceae bacterium UBA1448. Lineage (GTDB taxonomy): Bacteria > Bacillota > Clostridia > Oscillospirales > Ruminococcaceae > Faecivivens. Next base: position 13,377 of record DCTE01000182.1, read on the forward strand.
GGCAGCGATGACTTATTTTCTGATTACTGCATGTTCCTTTCCGATGCTCGGAATTTATAATGCTTCGGCGGCGTTGTTTCGCTCTGCCGGAAAAACAGATATTACAATGTATATCTCACTGCTGATGAATACAGTCAACATTATTGGCGACTTTATCGGGGTACAGCTGCTTGACGCGGGGGTCGCCGGCGTAGCGGTTCCGACGCTGATTTCCAGGGGATTGGCGGCTGTTGTAATTACAGCGCTTGCCTTCCGGGAACGGAATAGCATTGTGCTTCGCTGGAAAAATATCGTCTGCTGGGACGCACCATTGCTCGGCAGGATTCTGCGTATTGCTGTCCCGAACGGAATTGAAAATGGTTTGTTTGCATTGGGACGGGTGCTGGTGACCAGTATTGTTTCCCAGTTTGGTACTGTACAGATCGCCGCAAACGGAGTCGCCAACAGTATTGACCAGATTGCGATTGTAGTTGTCAATGCTGTAAATTTGGCCATTATTACAGTAGTGGGACAGTGTATCGGTGCCGGAGAGCCTGACCAGGCGCAGTTTTATACTAGAAAGCTGATGAAGATTTCCTACCTGTCGACCGGTATCCTGGGTGGAGTTGTCTGTGCAGCGCTGCCGTTCATTTTACGTTTTTATCAGCTGTCCGACAGCACGATGTGGTATGCAGCAGTTTTGATTATCATGCACAACATTCTTGCCTTTTTGCTGCATCCGACGTCGTTTAATCTCGCCAACAGCCTGCGGGCGGCGGGAGATGTCCGTTTTACGATGTATACGGGAATATTGTCTATGATGATATTCCGGCTTGGGTCTGCCGTATTGTTTGGCATTGTGCTGAATTTGGGCATTATCGGGGTCTGGATTGCGATGGGAATGGATTGGCTGGCAAGATCGGCTGCCTTTTCTGTTCGGTATGCGGGTGGCAAATGGCGGACGATTCGGAGTATTTGACAACAAAAATCCGGCAGGTCTGATTACAGAACCTGCCAGTTTTTATCACTTATTGCAGCCATGCGCCGTCTGCGCCAACCCGGTAACCGTCCGGTGTCGTTGTATTGGTCAGCATTCTACCGTCGGAACCAAAATAGTACCATTTGTTTCCTTCCTGTATCCAGCGGTCATAGACCATTGCACCGGAACCGGACAGATAATACCATTTGCCGCCGTCTTTGACCCAGCCAGTTGCCATCTGGCCTTCCGAGTAAAAATAGTACCATTTTCCATCCGCCAATTTGAGCCAGCCGTTTTCCATCCGCTTGCCAGAGCCGCCGAACCAGTACCAGGTGTTGACGAGCTTCAGCCAGCTGGACTCATACCGTGTCCCATCGGGACGCAGATAATACCAGTTGTCGTAATCTTCGATCCACTGGTTTCTCGCCATCTTGCCGTCAGATTTCAGATAGCAGTATTTTCCATCCTTCAGCCGCCAGCAGTTGACGACACCTGCGCCGTTGTCGTTGAGATAATACCATTCGCCGCCTGCTTCATACCAGCCGCTCTTGAGCATATTACCTTTTTCGTCATACAGATAGGCTTTGTCCTCCCGGTAGGTGACGGTGTTTTTGCTGGCCTGTCCTTCGGTCAGGAGCAGCCGACCGTCAGTGCGGTCGAAAATGTAAATGGTGCCATTCAAGATGGTGGTACCGCTGCATCTGCGGCCTTCCTGATCCAGATAATATTTACTGTTTCCCTGTTCCAGCCACTGATTTTTCAGCATTTTTCCATCGGCTCCCAGGTATCGGTAGATGCCGTCTTCCCCGTACAGCCAGCTGTTGACGCGGGCGGTGCCGTCCTCGTCCAGATAGTACAAGTCTTCATCCAGCTGGTACCACTGTCCGGTGATCATCCTGCCGATTTCATTATAGATATATATTTCGCCATTCTGCCGGACAAGGCCGCGGTTGGCGGAAACTTCTTCCATGTCCATCGCTTGCCAGATTGGTACTCCGTTGACTGATTCTGTGGTGGAGACGATCATGTCGTTGGGCAGTGTGCTGGTGACGGCTCCTGTACGGTCAAAGGTAAAAGATGTACTTTTTTCCTTATAATTTTCGGTGAAATAGTTGTATACCCCGGATTCTGTTACAAGGGCGGAATCATGCCTGTCAGAAAGAAGATAGACCTTACCATTTTCGCAAACCCACCCGTTGCTGACGGCACCGTCTTTTGCAATAAAGCAGGTGAACGTGGTTGTGGTATCATTCTGGATGACCTGGATTGTTTTCAGTCCACAGGATCTCTGTGTTTTCCCATCATAGATTTCATCCGGCGTCAAAAAGTTGATCTGTGCCCATCCGCTGATCACGTTTTCCCAGGTCGCGCCTTCCCCGGAGACAAAACGGCAGGTCACCTTTCCATTTTCCATATAGAAAAAGCAGTGATCAAAATATTCTCCTCGCCCAGCCGTCTGGTTTTTGACCAGGTCACCGTCCGGCAATACGACTGTCAGGTTATGCTTAAATTTAGCAAAAGCGTCAGCAGTGATGCTGGTCACAGATTCGGGAACAATCATGACCTGTGCATCGGTATCCTGGATAGAGTCTGCATCAATTTCCCGGGTACCGGATGGGAAAGAAACATCGGAAAGGGAAACAGAAGCCGCCGCAAATGCAGCCTGCGCTGGAGTAGCAGCGAGAAGGGCTGCCAGAAGAATAGATAGCAAAATGCGGCGAATTTTTTTCATTACGTGTCACTCCTTAACAGTTATGTTATATCGTAGAGAGCGAAAAACAATTTCATAATCAATAAATAAAACAGTTTGAAATAGATATTATAAACAGTTGAAACGTAGAATTCACAAATTATTCAAAAGTACAGTTCGAGATTGGAAGAACTTACAGAAAAATTCCGTCTGTTTTGTATAAAAGTCTGACCCACTGGTNNAAAATGGCTGGATATGCTATAATAATTCCCAGCTTCTGACATTGAAAATGGTTTTGAGATGAAAGATGCGGAAATCGGATTGTTGGACGGTCTTTTGATGTTTTGGGCCAGTTTTGTGCTGCCCCGGGCGGAAACAGAGCCGGTATTTTTGTCCTTGCTACCCGTATTGGCTGCATCTTTTGGTGCGGCCATTTTTTATGCGGTATATTTTATATATCTGTTTACGGATGCTGCGGAAAGGAAGAAACAAGATGCAAACAAGAGTAGCAATTATTGGTATTATCGTGGAAAATCCGGGGTCAGTTTCCCGACTCAATGAGATTCTGCACGAATATGGCGAATATATCATCGGCCGGATGGGAATTCCCTACCGTGAAAAGGGTATCAACATTATTTCCATCGCAATTGATGCGCCGCAGGATGTAATCAGCAGCCTTGCCGGTAAGGTTGGACGGCTGGACGGCGTTCAGGCCAAGACCGCCTATTCCACCATTCTGTCGGATGGTGAGAACAGATGAGGGCTGCGGTAAAACAGCAGGGTAAATTGTCTTTTGGATGGCTGGTGCTGCTGTTTATTCTGCCGGTGGCGGTCGGGTTTATTGCGCTGGGAATCGGGCGAATCTGGATTGCACCGCCGGATATTTTTTCTTCGCTGGTTGCCAAACTGACCGGTGGAGAGGCGGTTTCGGCACAGAATGACATGGTGCTCTGGAATATCCGCCTGCCGCGTATTCTGCTGGATATGCTGGTCGGAGCGGGGCTTTCGGGGGCAGGATGTGCCTACCAGAGTTTATTTGCCAATCCGCTTGCGACACCGGACACCCTTGGGGTCGCATCTGGCGCCAGCTTTGGCGCGGCACTCGGTATCCTGATGGGAATGAGCCTGCTGGGAATACAGGGGACTGCACTGCTGTTTGGCGGTGCTGCGGTGCTGCTGACCTGGCTGGCGGGNNGCCGGGAAAGGGAAAGGGCTCAATACAATCGTCCTGTCGGGCATCATGATCGGTTCGCTGTTTTCGGCACTGGTGTCGCTGGTCAAGTATACCGCCGATACCGAAAGCGAGCTGCCCGCCATCACCTACTGGCTGATGGGCAGCCTTGATTCAGCAAATTTTGGCTCCCTGAAACTGGGGGCACCGCCCATTCTGATTGGACTGATTTTGCTGCTGGCACTTCGGTGGCGGTTAAATCTGCTGCCATTATCGGAAGATGAAGCAAGGTCTTCGGGTGTCAATATCCGTGCATTGCGGGGAGTGGTCATTGTCTGTGCGACGATGATGACGGCATCCTGTGTGTCGATGTGCGGGCAGGTCGGCTGGGTTGGACTGCTGGTGCCGCATATCTGCCGGATGAAGTTCGGAAACAATCACCTGTCACTGCTGCCGGCTTCCATCAGCCTGGGGGCGGTATTCATGATTGTAGTTGATACGCTGGCAAGAAGCGTATCGGCAGCAGAGATTCCTGTCTCTATTTTGACGGCCATTATCGGTGCGCCGTTCTTTATTATCCTGATGCGGAGAAGTGGAGGCTGGTCACTGTGAAAATTGCGGTGGAAAATGGCTGCTTTGGCTACAGAAAAGGGGAACAGCTGCTGCAAAACGTCTCCCTTGAGGCAGCAGACGGGGAACTGGTGGCGATACTCGGCCCCAATGGTGCCGGAAAGACGACGATGCTTCGGTGTATGATGGGATTTCTCCACTGGAAATCCGGCCGAAGTGCGATAGACGGAAAGGATATCCGCAGTATTCCCCAACGGGAACTGTGGCGTACAATTGCTTATGTTCCACAGGCTAAGAATACCTCTGCCGCCTATACAGCGGGTGAAATGGTATTGCTTGGTCGCAGCAGCCGGATCGGCGTTTTTTCCCAGCCGGGGGCAGGGGATGTCCAGATGGCGGACCAGGTGATGGAACGGCTGGGAATTCTGCATCTGAAAGAGAAAAAGTGCTCGGAAATCAGCGGCGGCGAATTGCAGATGGTGCTGATTGCGCGGGCGCTGGCG
>DCTE01000198.1:0-1106 GCA_002329405.1 Ruminococcaceae bacterium UBA1448
CCGCAGAACGGCAGCATGGCCATCGGGTCACGGCGAACGACGCCGACAGCGCCGGAGGCGGCTGCGGTGGTCTCAGAAGCCATGATGGAACCGACAAAGACACCATGCGTCCAGTCGCGGGATTCGTAAACCAGCGGAGCCGTCTTTGCGCGGCGGCCGCCGAAGATGATCGCGGAGATCGGCACACCCTGCGGATTCTCAAACTCAGGGCTGATGCACGGGCAGTTGATCGCCGGTGCGGTGAAACGGGAGTTCGGATGCGCGCCCTTGGATCCGTCATCCGGATTCCACGGCTCGCCCTTCCAGTTTTCTACGCCGTGCGGCGGGTTCTTATCGAGACCTTCCCACCATACGTTGCCGTCTTTGGTCATGACAACATTGGTGAAGATGGTGTTCTTGCGGGTGGAAGCAAGTGCGTTGGGGTTGGATTTCTCGTTGGTACCAGGCGCAACGCCGAAGAAGCCGTATTCGGGGTTGATGGCGTAAAGCTGTCCGTCTTCGCCGACACGCAGCCAGGCAATATCATCACCGACGGTTTCAACCTCGTAGCCCTGATCGCGGAAGTACTTCGGCGGGATCAGCATGGCGAGGTTGGTCTTGCCGCAAGCAGAGGGGAATGCAGCACAGATATACTTGGTCTCGCCCTGAGGATTCTCAATGCCCAGGATCAGCATATGTTCAGCCATCCAGCCTTCGTTCTTGCCCTGATAGGAAGCAATACGAAGAGCAAAGCACTTCTTGCCCAGCAGAACGTTTCCGCCGTAGCCGGAGTTGATCGAGCAGATGGAGTTCTCTTCCGGGAAATGAACGATATATCTCTTTTCGGGGTCGATATCAGCCTTTGCATGCAGACCACGAACAAAGTCATTGGAAGTATCGCCCAGGTTCTCGAAAGCCTGTTTGCCCATACGGGTCATGATGTCCATGTTCAGGACAACGTAGATCGAGTCGGTAACCTCAACGCCGACTTTGGCAAGAGGAGAACCGATCGGACCCATGGAGTAGGGGATAACATACATGGTGCGACCCTTCATAACGCCGTCATACATAGGAGTCAGCATGGCGTGCATCTTTTCAGGATCCATCCAGTTGTTGGTGGGGCCTGC
>DCTE01000198.1:1156-1306 GCA_002329405.1 Ruminococcaceae bacterium UBA1448
GCCAGGAAGTTTCTCCTGATTGAGTCTGATCATTTCGCCGGTGGAAATGGCCTCTTCTTTCAGAGCATTGAGCTGTTCCTCAGAGCCATCCAGCCATACAACCTTGTCAGGTTTGCACAGCGCTACCATTTCGTCTACCCATGTGAGTAC
>DCTE01000198.1:1363-2467 GCA_002329405.1 Ruminococcaceae bacterium UBA1448
CTATTATTATACCGGCAAGGTGTCAAAAAATCAATATCAAAATTGTTAAGAAAGTGTCGATACCGGACAGTTTTATGTGCAATAATGTACAGGAAAGCAGATTCCCCTGTATTTTAGCCAATATATATGTGACTATATTCGCTTTTTTATTGATTCCATCCATAACATCTCCTGCTGAAAATTTAAACACGCTGCCCACACGGAAGATTCTGGTCAAAATACGCGGATTGTTTGGTAGGGGCAATAAAACATGTTTTGCTTGCTGTTTTCAGATTCCAGATGTGGGCCCGGCATGGCAGGCGGGTCAAAAAAATTCAACAGAAATAAGGTTTTGACGGAATATGAAAAAAAATTGTATAAAACGCTGGTTCTGTATTTTTCTGTCGGATTCGGTTGACAAATCCCGCCGGAAGGTGTATTATATCTATGCTGCTGTTATGGCTCAGGCGGTAGNNAGAGCACGTCCTTGGTAAGGACGAGGTCACCAGTTCGAATCTGGTTAACAGCTCCATTTTCTGCTCTTCATGAAGTCGCTTCGTGAAGAGCATTTTTCTTTATCCCACATAGCTGTGGGTCGCCTTCCTTAATTTTCCGGTAACATTCAAAAAATTTTTTTATTTTTCTGCAACTTTTTCAAAACTTTCGTTGTATTATAATTAGTGAATTATGCTGTTTCGACTGAAACAGTCGTTCATTGCCATCATTATATGAAAAAGTTGTTGACGGATGTGTGCAGAATATGGTATTATTATTGAAGAGATGCTTGTCTTGACCTTCCGTTTTCGGTTTGACTGAAAGGATCATCTGTAAAATATGAAGTTATGGATTCAAAAGGCGGCTGCCTGTCTGGCGGCAGTATCGGCAATTACATTTTGTACGGCACCGGCTTGTCTGCCGGTTTCAGCTGCCTGGGTAAACAATGGCGGCAGCTGGAGCTATACCTCCGGCAACCGTAATCTGACCGGTTGGCAGAAGCTGGATGGTATATGGTATTATTTTGACAATTCCGGTATTATGCAGACCGGCTGGCAAAAGGTCGGCGGCATCTGGTATTATCTGAATTCCTCCGGTGCTATGCAGACCGGCTGGAAGCAGATTGACGGC
>DCTE01000198.1:2534-2828 GCA_002329405.1 Ruminococcaceae bacterium UBA1448
CGGCGGCAAATGGTATTATATGGATCAGGACGGAAAGATGGTCACCGGGTGGATTACAGCTGGGGATACCCGTTATTATTTGAATGCTGATGGCAGCATGGTGACCGGCAGCGTGACCATTGACGGCAAACAGTATACCTTTTCCGATTCAGGCGCATTGCAGGGAGAGTCGGGTGAAAGCATTGACAGTGACGAGATTGCAAAGGACGTTTTGTCTCAGATCAATCTTGCCCGCCGTAAAGAAGGGCTTGCATCCTTGACGCTGTCGAATGTGCTGTGCGAAGTTGCACAGGC
>DCTE01000135.1 GCA_002329405.1 Ruminococcaceae bacterium UBA1448
GTCCGGTGGACAGTTTGAGACGATACAAACGTAAAAAGCCCCTCAAGCCCACCCAAGCCCACCGCCCAACAATTAAACGCAAAAACACAAACAGCAGACAAAAACAGGACGCTCTCCTTTATCGGGAAAGCGCCCTGCTGCATATCAATATCTGTTTATTCAGCCGAATCATCAGCCGCCGCGTTGGGGTTTTCGATCAGCGTGACATCAGCCGAGGTCATCTTGCCGCCGCGTTCGACGGTAACTTTGACGACATCGCCGGGCTGTTTGCCGGACAGGTATTCGGTCACATCGTCCAGTTCGTTGACAATGGTATCGTCGATACTGATAATCCGGTCGCCGGATGCCAGGCCCGCGTCAGCAGTCGACTGCTCGGTGACCTCAACGATATACACACCTGCCGAAGAGTAGCCATACTGCGCCGCCTGCTGTGCAGTAAGCGTCGTCGCAGTAATACCGAGGATTGCACGGTTTTCGGTCTGGGTCACACCGCCCTGACTCTGCTGGGACTGGCTTCCCTCAGGAGGCGTATAGCTGCCGGTTGTGATCAGGGAATTGGCAATCTCCATCGCCTTGTTGGACGGAATCGCAAAGCCCAGACCTTCCGCGTCGCTGTCGGAAGACTTGGCGTTGACAATGCCGATCAGCTCACCGCGTGCGTTGAAGAGTCCGCCGCCCGAGTTGCCGGGGCTGACGGGAGCGGAAGTCTGGAAGACATTGATGACCGTCTGGATGATGCTTGCGCCGGAATCATACGAACCGCCGCCAAAAATCGAGCTCCAGTAGTCGTTGTAGCTGTTGCCGCCATTGTTGCCGCTGTCGGTATCATCGTCATTGTAGACGGTCAGCTGCATCGAGATGTCACGGCTGACTGCCGAGATCAGGCCGTCGGTAATCGAACCGCTGAAACGGCCTTCCGGGTTGCCGACTGCATAAACCTGTTCGCCCTGAACGACCTGGCTGCTGTCCGCGATCTCCGCCGGGGTCAGGCCGGTCGCTTCGATCTTGACGACTGCAATATCGTTTTCAGGATATGCACCGACCAGCGTACCATCATAGATTGTACCATCGGACAGCTGAACCTTGATGGTATCTGCGCCCTCGATGACATGGTCGCAGGTCAGGATATAGCCGTCTTCCGAGATGATGACGCCGCTGCCTGCACCGCTCTCAACCTGAGAGCCGAACCAGAAGTTGGAGGTAGTCATCCGTTCGGTGGTGATCGCAACAACCGAAGGTTCGGTCTTGGCCGCGATCTCCGCCGAGGTCAGCGCGCCATCCTCAGCCGCCGCAGAGGTGCTGCCGTCCGCGGTTGTCTCAACCCGCTGGACAACGACCCGTTCAACCTGCTGATAGGCCAGTGTCGAACCGAGGTAACCGCCGCCAACTGCCAGTGCCGCAACCAGCACGGCAAATACAGCCGCGCCCAGCCAGCGGAAATTCTTTTTGAATTTCGACTGTTTTGGCTGTACGTCATTCACAGGCGGCTCGTCATTCATCGGAGGCATACCATCCACAGGCGGCATGCCGTTCATATTCTGGCCCATACCATCGGTGGAGAAGCCACCCTGATGGCCAGCGGTATAGCTGTTCATATTATTCTGTTCAGAGTTTTGATTCTGATTCATATTCTGGTTCATGTAATTTCCATCCATAGTAATCTCTCCTGTTCGATATGTATGTCAGCCGGAGGGGTGGCCATCCGGTATTTCGCCTTCCGTTTACAGTTCATATTATGCCAGCCGCAGTTTATGGCTATGTGATGAAAAAATGGATTTAGATTAAACATTTATCGAAGGAATCGGGCTAAAAATAGTATTATTTTCAGCTTTAATTCATATTTATCTGTCCAAAAATCGCATTTTTCAGCAAAATTCCAGCTTGTCTGAAAAAAAGATGGAAAAAGCCATCGTATTTGACATAATTCGACAAACAAATGAGCCCTCCCAGAGTATAATAAAAATATCAAAAAGATAGGAGGAATTCAGATGAATCTGTTTTTACCGGAAAAACTCGGCACTCTGCCGCTGTCCAACCACCTTCTCCGCTCGGGCGTCCCCGAAGGGCTGGCCCTCAAGAGCGGTGCTCCCCATTCCCGTCTGGACGAACACTACCTTCAGCTGATCGGAGGACAGGCGTCCACCATTATCTGCGGGCCGATCAGCGTGACCGCGACCAGCCAGCCCAGCCTGCTCAGCCTCCACAGCATCCACCAGATGGCCAGCTACCGCCGTCTGACCGACGCTGTCCACGAAAAAGGCGGGCTGATCCTGGCGCGTCTGTCCTACCCTGCCGCCCAGCAGGAAAACCCGGGGGAAGCATACTGGCGGCTGCTGCGGTCGGCCGAGCGGAGCTTTTCCCACGCGGCATCCAAGGCAAAGGAGGCAGGATTTGACGGAATCCAGTTGGATTTTACCTTTTATTCACTGCCGGGGTGTTTTCTGTCGCGGCGCTACAACCAGCGGGAGGACGAGTACGGCGGCGAAATCCATGCCCGTATCCGTTTCCCGCGGGACCTCTACCGCGCCGCCCGGCAGGCAGTCGGCCCCAACTACCCGGTCTGGGTCTGCCTGGAGACAGATGTCAACCTGATCTCGGTGCAGGACCTGCTGACCAGCGGCCAGTACCTCGCATCAGCCGGGGTATCGGCGATTGAGGTATGCGGCGACTTCCCGCCCCCTCCCCCTGCTCCCGGACATATCGGGCTGCCCAAGCAGCTCCATCCGGCTGAGATGCTCTCCCGCATCGTACCGGTACCGGTCATCATGACCGCCGGGCTGAATACAACGCTTGAAATGATGCAATCTTCAGGCCGAAGCAAAATCCGCTTTTTCGGACTCGGCCACCAGCTGGAAGAAGATCCCGACTTTATCAGCCGGATGATCCATTGAATCTGAACAACTTTCACAAAAACCCTGTAGACATCGCCCTTCTGCTGTGTTATCATTAATAGAGAGATTCAACCGGCGGACTGCTGTCAATAGCCGGTTTTGGTAGGAGGAAATGCAATGCCGCAATGCAAGCTGGTTCCAGAGGAAAACTACAGCCAGATCATGAATACCCGGATTATCCCGTCCCTCAAGCCTTTCCATACCGGCGGGACGTCTGAACGGGTCACCGGACAGCCGGTGCGCTGGGATTACTATAAATGCCCCGACGCGAGGGGTAGCATTTTGATTTCACACGGATTTATCGAAAGCGGATATAAGTTTATTGAAATGGTCTATTATTTTCACCAGATGGGGCTCAATGTCTGCACCGTTGACCACCGGGGACATGGACGCTCCTGGCGCGGGGTCGGGGATGTGTCGCTGACCGACGCGGATGATTTTTATGACTATATGTTGGATTTGCAGAAGGTCACCGTCGACATACTGCAAAAAAAAGGAGACGGACCGTATTTTATTTACGGCCACTCGATGGGCGGTGCGATTGAAGCACTGCTGCTCAAACGGTTCCCTGGGCTGTTCTCGGCGGCAATCTTCAACGCCCCGATGATTCGCGCCCAGACCGGCGGGCTGCCGCTGCCGGTGGCCGGGCTGATTGCCAAAGCGGCCATCCGGTTTGGATGGGGGCAGAAACCGGTCTTTGTCCACAAGCTGTACGACCCGGAGGAGTCATTCGAGGAGAGCGCCGCGACTTCGCGCGCCCGTTTTGACTGGTACAGCGATATGCGCCGCCGCAATCCCTTTTACCGCAACAACGCTGCAACCTATAAATGGCTGCGGGAGGCGGTGCGGGTCTGCACCGACCTGACCGGAAAATTCGGTCCCCGCGGCATCAACATCCCGACCGTCTTTTATATCGCCCAGCGGGACAGCTTTGTCGACAGCGGCGCGATACGGACCTTTGCTTCCAAAATCCCGCATGCCCGCGTCGTACAGATTCCCGCTTCCAAACATGAGATTTACCGGAGCGGCAACGCAGCAATGGAAGTCTACCTCAATTCGATTGAGGCGTTTATTGACGAAAATACCGGCACCCCTGCCGATATATCCGAAAATGATACCCAAAGGAGCGATCAGACATGAACGAGGAAGACAGAATTTTTGACGGAAAGTTGTTTTCACCAGGTGCCCCTGAACTGCGGGCAATCAAGCTGCGCTGCCACAACCTGTGCAGTGAGTACAACCGCACCTTTGAGGACGAGACCGAAAAGCGCGCGGAACTGGTGCACCAGATCTTCGCCGAATTCGGCCCTGCCAGCTTTATCCAGGGCCCGATGCAGATTCACTATGGCACACATACCCGCATCGCTGACCACGTCTTTATTAACTTCAACCTGACCATCCAGGACGATGCGCCGGTCACCATCGGCCCCCACTGCAACTTCGGCCCGAATGTCACAATCGTCACCCCGATGCACCCGATGGTCGCATCTGAGCGGCGGTGTGTCTACAACCCCGACGGCAGCGAAAAGCGTGTCTGCTGGGCCAAGCCGGTCAAGATCGGCAGCGACTGCTGGTTCGGAGCTAATGTCACCGTCTGTCCCGGCGTCACGATCGGGGACGGTTGCGTCATCGGCGCAGGCAGCGTCGTCACCCGTGATATCCCTGCAAACTCGTTTGCGGCAGGTGTCCCGGCAAGGGTCATCCGCGAAATTACCGACGCCGACAGCCTTGTCCATCAGCCGGAGCTGCTGGGAGAACTGAAGGTCAAACCGGAATAATCTGACTTCTCATCACGATAAAAGCCAGCCCTCCCGTCGGGAACTCGACAGGAAGGCTGGTTTGTTTATTTGCAATACAATTTTACATCCCCAGCAGTGGTTTCAGGTACTGGCCGGTATAGGACTGAGGCAGAGCCGCGATCTGTTCGGGGGTGCCGCAGCCGACGATGGTACCGCCGCGGTCGCCGCCCTCGGGACCGAGGTCGATGATATAATCAGCGGTCTTAATCACGTCAAGGTTGTGTTCAATGACGATGACGGTGTTGCCCTGATCGGTCAGCTGCTGCAATACGTCGATCAGCATATGCACGTCGTAGGTGTGCAGGCCGGTGGTCGGCTCGTCAAGGATATAGACCGTCTTGCCAGTCGAACGGCGGGAAAGCTCGGTCGCCAGCTTGACCCGCTGCGCCTCGCCGCC
>DCTE01000187.1 GCA_002329405.1 Ruminococcaceae bacterium UBA1448
AAAGCGGCACGAAAAAGGACACCCCCCGCCTCCGGCAAAGGATGTCCATTTTGATGAACCATGCACCAAAGAATCAGTCTTCACGCCCACCGTTCTGGAAAGCCTTCATATTGCTTTCCAGCCGTTCGAGAAGGTTGACCAGCGTCTCAATTTCTTCAGGAGTAAATCCCTGGACTTTGATACGGGTCAGTTCCATCATCAGAGAGTCCGAACGCTCAGCCAACGCACGGCCTTTTTCAGTCAGAGAAACGAGGTTATAACGGCTGTCCTTCTGATTGATGACACGGCTGACAATACCGGACTTTTCCATGCGGCGGAGGGATACACCGACAGACGCACGGCTGACACCGATTGCAGCAGCGATATCGCACTGACTCTGTTCGTCTCTTTCCAGCAGGGCGTGGAAGATGGGCGGCTGTCCAAAATGGATGCCTTCACCCTTGAGCAGCTCATTGGAACAGGTTCTGTTCAAGCCGCCGATCGACCGGGAAAGTTCAAGCAATTTTTCTTCATTACTCATGGGATTCACTCCTTCATTATATTTGCATTTTCAAGAAAATGCGCAGATATCCCCCTGTTTTAAATCTACCTTTATTTTAGGCTATTCAGAGAAAAATGTCAAGCATTTTAGGAAATAATTCACTTTTCTTTAAAAATAACCCGCTTTTCAATAAAGCGGATACCTGCGCAACCGCACAATCCTTTTGTTATAATAAAATATGCACTCGATACATTCTGTTTTGCATCTTTTTATACTTTTGACATATACGCAACAAATAGCAGTGAAATTCCACCTTTTTCTGAAAAATACGCCTATATACATGTTAACAGAATATCATATGCAGCGCATGAATATAATTAAAAAAATCGCCGGTATAATAACGTATAAATATTCTTTATATTCAGTTGATATTCAGCACAACAAACCATTCCCGATCTTCGCCGAAACCAACCGCTCAATTGTCAAAAAGCAGATAATTTGGCTTCTTTCTGCCATATTGGTTCAGATTGTAGTTTTACTGTATAATATATATTTATGCAGCAGCATTTATCACAAACATACATTTAATATCCGCCGCTTCCCCATCAAGCCCTATTCGCTTTGCGCACCCAGCATCCAGCACGGATGCAAAAACGCGATATCCGAATAATCAAAACTATCAAAACTACCACGCAAAATCCCCGTCCTGCATTTTGCAAGACGGGGATTTTCACCTACCGGTCAAACCGGCAAACTGTCATAAGAGACAGATTATTTCTTGAGAGCTTCCTCAACAGCAACTGCGCAAGCGACGGTAGCACCGACCATGGGGTTGTTGCCCATACCGATCAGGCCCATCATCTCAACATGTGCAGGAACAGAGGAAGAACCAGCGAACTGAGCGTCACCATGGACACGGCCGAGGGTATCGGTCAGACCATAGGAAGCGGGGCCAGCTGCAACGTTATCAGGATGCAGCGTACGGCCGGTACCGCCGCCGGAAGCGACGGAGAAGTATTTGACGCCATGCTCGACAGCCCATTTCTTATAGGTGCCAGCAACGAGGTGCTGGAAGCGGACAGGGTTGGTGGAGTTACCGGTGATGGAAACGCCGACCTTCTCAGCCTGCATGATTGCAACGCCTTCGTTGACGTCGTTCGCGCCGTAGCAGCGAACTTTAGCTCTTTCGCCGTCAGAGTAAGCGGTTTCATTGACGATCTTCAGCTCGCCGCTGAACTGATCGTATTCAGTCTGAACATAGGTAAAGCCGTTGATTCTGGAGATGATCATAGCAGCGTCTTTGCCCAGACCGTTCAGGATAACGCGGAGGGGTTTCTGTCTTGCTTTGTTCGCGTTACGAGCGATACCGATAGCACCTTCAGCAGCAGCAAAGGACTCGTGGCCTGCCAGGAAGCAGAAGCACTCGGTCTCTTCGCTCAGCAGCATCGAGCCCAGGTCGCCGTGGCCCTGGCCAACAGCGCGGTGCTCCGCAACAGAACCGGGAACGCAGAAAGCCTGCAGGCCAACACCGATATAGTGCGCAGCATCAGCAGCCTTTACGCAGTTTTTCTTCAGAGCGACACCAACACCCAGGGTGTATGCCCAGGAAGCGTTCTCGAAAGCGATGGGCTGAACGCCCTTGACGATCTTGTCGACATCAATACCTTTTTCGAGGCAGTAATCTTTAACTGCGTCGAGGGACTCAAAGCCGTATTCCTTGAGGCAAGCCTCAATTTTCGGCATTCTTCTTTCCTGACCTTCAAAAACAGCCATGTTCTTCTGCCTCCTCAATTAGTCTTCACGGGGATCGATATACTTAGCAGCACCGTCGAAACGGCCGTAAGTACCGATATTGTTGTTGTAGGCGGTTGTGGGGTCTGCGCCGTGACGGATGTCTTCAAGCATCTTGCCCAGTTTGACAAACTGATAGCCACAGATCTCGTCATTGTCGTCCAGAGCACATTTCAGAACATAGCCTTCTGCCATTTCCAGGTAGCGGGCGCCTTTTGCCTTGGTAGAGTACATCGTACCAACCTGAGAACGCAGGCCT
>DCTE01000200.1 GCA_002329405.1 Ruminococcaceae bacterium UBA1448
TTCTGTGCGGCAGTCAGGATGGCATGGGTAGTAATTCCCATTGGGAACAGCCAGGAAAGGACCAGGTCGGGCAGTGGGCGGTCGTACCGGATACCGGTCAGCCCACTGTATACCCGCTCGATTGCCTGGTCGCGCCGGGCTGCCAGGAATTCCGGGCTGGAAAACTGGTTTGCCACCTGCTGCTGGAGAGGGGCGAGCCTGCCTTCCGGGTCGTCGATTGTGCAGCAGTACCGGAGGGAGTTGGCAAGATGATAGTTGGACAGCGGCCGTTCGGGTGGAAAAAGCTGCTGCCAGCTGACAAAGGATATTTCCAGCAAGACACCCTGATGAATCAGCTTGCCGGGCTTGGGCGGCGGTGTGGGGGCTGCTGTGACCAGATAGACATCGGTATCGGAACCGGCCGGCAGCCGGTCTTCCGATGAGAGGGTGGGAGCTGAGCCGCCGATATAGGCGCCGAGGTATCCAGGTTTGCCGGCGGCATTTCCGGCAACCCAGCTGCGGGCGGCCTGGATGGCCTGTGCTAGGGTCGGGGAGAATGGGGACGGTTGGTTTGGCTGATAGGGCTGCATAAAATTCCTCCTGTCAGGGGTGGTGCAGGTATTGTGAGCGGGCAGCGTAAAGATAGTATACAGGATTCAATCGCCGGAATCAACCCTGCTTTCGTCAGAAACGGTAGCTTTTCGCCGCTGTGCGGCTTGATTTTTGGAGAAAAATGAGATAAACTGTTAGTGGTAAACCAGAAAGAACAGAACTGGGAAGGAAGTGTCTGACAAGATGAAGCCACTGATGATCGGGATTGCCGGCGGGACCGGTTCCGGCAAATCAACCTTTACCGGCCGCCTGCGGGAGACCTTCGGAGACGACATCGCGGTCGTTTACCATGACAATTATTACCGCAGCAACGACGGTGTACCGGTCGAACAGCGCAAAAAGATTAACTATGACCATCCTGATTCCCTTGAAACGGAACTGCTGGTCGAGCATCTGATCAAGCTGAGGTCGGGGATCGCGATTCAGTCGCCGGTCTATGATTTTACCGTCCACAACCGTTCCGAAAAAACCATTCGGATTGAGCCGCGCAGTATTATTATTGTGGAAGGGATTCTGGTGCTGGCTGATAAACGGCTGCGGGATTTGTTTGATATCAAGATCTATGTTGAAACCGACGCCGACGAGCGGATTCTCCGCCGGGTGATGCGGGATTTGAAGGAACGAGGACGTGATATTGAAAATATTGTCGACCAGTACCTGACGACCGTCAAACCGATGCACTATCTGTTTGTCGAACCGTCGCGGGCAAAGGCTGATTTTGTAATCAATGGCGGGATGAATCCGGTTGCGCTGGACCTGGTTGTCACCAAGATCCGCGACCGTCTTTCACAGCAGCAGAAGGGGACAGAAAAATGATGAAAGTAGCAATTGAAGATTTCGCAAATGTCAAAAAACTGGGTGGACTGACCCTGTCGCCATCGGGTCAAAAGGCTGCCTTTACTGTTACGACAGGCAGTGTAGAAGATAACGCCTACCGGACGGATATCTGGGTTTATGATCCTGGTCACACCCCCGCGCTTTTCCGGCTGACGGCAGGGGAGGACGGCAAAGCCCCCTGTTTTCTGGATGAGGACACGATTCTGTTCCCTGCTGACCGCCATGGACGCCATAAACCGGAAAACGGTGTGCAGTATACCGTCTATAACCGGATTGCACTGGGCGGCGGTGAAGCGGAGGAGGACTTTGTTCTGCCCTTTTCGGCGTCCGGCCTGACGCCGCTTGGCGACGGGGCATTTCTGGCCAGCGGGCTGCGCGACCTGTCGCTGCCTGACCTGAGCGGACTGTCCGGCGAGGAAAAGGCGGCAGCGGTCAAAAAGCTGGAGGAAGAAAAGGATTATGAAGTTTTTGACGAGCTGCCTTTCTGGTTCAACGGCAGGGGCGTCATCAACAAAAAGCGCCGCGGCTTGTACCTTGTCTGCCCGAAGACGGGGGAAAACAGCCTGCTGACAGCCGAATATTTTGACCTGCACGGATTTTCGGTCAACGGGAAAACGGACCGGGCTGTCTTCTGGGGCAACGAGTTTACAACCCTGAACAGCCAGAAATCCCGGATGTTTGTCTGTGACCTGAAGACAATGCAGATGACGGAAGTGCAGCTGAACGGCCGGTACAATGTGAGTGCCGCGGTTTTCTGCGGTGAAACGGTTGTTTTTGCAGCGGCGACCGGCGAAAAGTATGGCAGCAGTGAGAACCCGGCCTTTTATATCTGCGCATCGGACGGCAGCTTTACGCTGCTTGCAGCTCCCGATCCCAGCCTGAGCGCAGTCGGCAGCGATATTGCCGGCGGCGGGGACAGCTTTGCCGGGGATGAGAAGGGCGTCGTTTTTGTCCAGACAGTTGGATATCATTCGGTTTACCGCCGGCTGAAACTGGATGGCGAAATTGAAACGCTGGCTGACCAGATCAATATTGTCAGCTGTGCACAGGGGACCAATCCGGTCTATCTGATCGGTATGGAAAAGGATGCGCCGCAGGAGTTTTACCGGGTGGAAAATGGCCAGCTGGAAAAGCTGTCGGCCTTCAATGCCGAATATCTCGCCAGCCATGAGATCGCCCATACCGAGCACTTTACCTTTACCGATTCGGACGGGGTGGAGATCGACGGATGGGTGCTTTACCCGGCGGATTTTGATAAAAACCGCAAATATCCCGGCATTCTGGACGTCCACGGAGGCCCGCAGACCGCCTATGGCGAAGGCTTCTTCCATGAGATGCAGTACTGGGCGGGTCTTGGTTACATCGTCTTTTTCTGCAACCCGCGTGGCAGCTCTGGCAAAGGCGGCGGTTTTGCCGATATTTACGGCGACAATTACGGCGTGCGGGACTATAACGACCTGATGGAATTCACCGACCAGGTGCTGGAGAGAGTCCCCCAGATCGACCCCGCCCGCATCGGCATGACCGGCGGCAGCTACGGCGGCTTTATGGCCAACTGGATTATCGGCCACACCGACCGGTTCGCGGCGGTCGCTTCCCAGCGGAGCATTGCCAACTATGTCAGCAAATGCCTGACCACCGATATCGGCTATTATCATAATCTGTCTGCGATTCAGGCGGACCCCTGGTCCAGCCCGGAGAAGATGTGGGCCCATTCGCCGCTCGCCTATGCCAACCGTGCCAAGACCCCGACCCTGTTTATCCAGTCGGACGAGGATTACCGCTGCTGGATGGGGGACGCGGTGCAGATGCTCCAGGCGCTGCTGATGCACGGAGTGCCCGCGCGGATGTGCCTGTTCCATGGGGAAAACCACGAGCTGTCCCGTTCCGGTAAGCCCAAACACCGTGTGCGCCGGCTGCGTGAGATCACCCAGTGGTTTGACAAGTACCTCGGACGGTGCGAATAATACCTGAGACCCGGCAGCTGAGAGCCAGAGTTGAGCAGAAGGGGATTCCCGGTTATTTTACCCATTGGGAGCAGTATACCCGCCGGTACCTGCGTTTTCAGGCGGGCGAACAGATTTTGACTGCGGGAAAAGAGATGTCGGGTTTTTATTTTCTGTTGCAGGGAAGCGTTCGGGTGTACGCGCTTGATGCGGACGGACGTGTCCGTCTTTTGACGCTCTGCCGTGAGGATAAAGAAGTGCTGCTGGGAGATGTTGAATACCTGACCGGCAGTTGTTCACCAAACCATGTGGAAGCTGTGGAAGAATCGGTCCTGCTGTTGGTACCGTTTGACCGGGAGCGGATGGAGACGGATATTGCGTTGTACAGATATATTTCGTTCACCCTGCTGCGCAAGATGGAACAGGCTTCAGAACACGTGATCCATATGGTTTTCCAGCCGCTGTCGGTCCGTCTGGCGGATTACCTGCTGACTACCTCGGATAATGGGGTCTTTACCGGCCGGTATACCGACGCCGCCAATTATCTGGGATGCAGCTACCGCCAGCTGATGCGGCTGGTTTCGCAGTTTTACCGGGAGGGGGTTCTCGTCCGGGAGGGCGGGCATATCCGGGTACAGCGTCCTGACCGGCTGCAGGAGCTTGCCAGTAGTGAAGAGCCGGCGCAGGAATAACTGGCTCTTTGTCAATAGTTGGGGTAAAATCCAACTGCCTGCCCGGCGCGTTAGGTGGGTGCTCGTAAGAAAGTAATTCAGTCAAAATTACGTGTATGGCCTCTGCCAGGCAGAAGCGTCTGACAATATGCACCATATTCGGTGTTTGGGCCGGGTGTGGTGCATTTTTATTTGGGTACAGTCGATGAACTCCATTTGCAGCCGGGCAGCTTCCTGTTTGTCGGAGAGCCAGGCAAGAGAAAAATCCTTAGCCACGCCGTTTCTGTCAAAAGCAGTATTGCTTTTTTTGTCCCCGTCTACTTACTCGGGCTGTTATTTACACAAATGAGGCCATCGGTACGCGGCCGGCCGACGCAAACAGTCAGCGCGGACACCACGCCTTGACGGCGGGGTGGGGGGATGGTATAATGATGGTGTAAGAGATTGCTGAGAAGCAAACCGTACTGCGGGTTACGCAGTCTGATAAGAAAGGAAAAAACAATGGAAATTCGTGTGCAGAAGATTATTTCCGATGCTGGTGTCTGTTCCCGCCGAAAAGCCGAAGAGCTGATCGCTGAGGGCAAGGTCAAGGTCAACGGTCACCCTGCTGTGATTGGTCAGAAAGCTGACCCCTACCGCGACCTGATCACCGTCGGCGGGGAAAAAATCCCGACACCGCATGAACAGCGCAGTGTCTACCTGATGCTGTACAAGCCCCGCGGCTATCTGACCGCGATGAGTGATGACCGCGGAAGAAAATGTGTTGCCGAGCTGGTGGAGGATGTCCCCGAGCGTGTCTACCCGGTTGGAAGGCTGGACCTCAACTCGGAAGGCCTGCTGCTGATGACCAACAACGGCGAGTTCGCCAATCTGATCACCCATCCGTCCCATGAAATCCCCAAATGCTATCGCGTCACCGTTCACAGTACCGTCACCGATGAACAGCAGATCGCCCTTGCAACCGGTATTGAACTGGATGGACGCAAAACCGCACCGGCAGAAGTAAAGGTCGTTACCGAAGAGGAAGGCCGTACCGTCATGCTGATCACGATTGTGGAGGGCCGCAACCGTGAGATTCGCCGGATGTGCGAAGCGGTCGGGCTGGAGGTTGCACGGCTGAAACGGATTTCGATTGGTTCATTGCGGCTGGGGATGCTCCAGCCGGGCAAGTACCGTGAGCTGACCGATGAGGAAGTCGGGCAGCTGATCAGCGCCGCCCGCAGCACAACCAATAAAGCGGTCGGCCGTCCCCGTTCCCGCAGGAAATAATTCCCGGGACGGGTGCAGACAGGCAGTCAGACTGGCCGGTCGGGTTTTCCTGACCGGCCAGAAGTATTATTATAAGGAAAGAGTGGAAGAATGATGCTGCGGATGCGTGCATATCAGGATGGAGACAGTTTCCCGGGATTTTCCCCCGAACCGGGTAAGGGGCTGTATTTTATCGCGCTGGACGGGGAACGTCTGGTGGGTTATTGCCGGTGGCGGCTGCTGCCGGGGAAGATCGGGATTGAAACGGTTGAGGACAGCGGGGACCCGCAGGTGTTTGACGGGCTGGTGCGCGGGNNGTATCGCCAGCGACCAAGGGATTGACCGGGCGGTATTTTCCCGGGAAATCCGGCCCGACCGGCTGGCAACCAGTCAGATTCCGGTGAACGGTGAAAATATACTGATTTCGATCGAGTATTTTCTGGAAAACTGTAAAATGTGCAAAAAGTTTTGAAACCTCTTGAGGTTTACTTTGGCGTGGTGTATAATATAAACTGGTGGAAAAAGGAATTATATCCGCTTTTTAACAACAACAACTCAGAGCCGCCCGGCTTTGAGCGAAAAAAATCCCGGTTATCCGGGATGTTATTTTACAGAATGGGGGCAATATAATGAATTTACAGGCCAAGCTGGCTAAGCTGGAAGAAGTAAAATCCGCATGCCGGATCGCTTCACCGGCGAGAGAACGGATCACCGCGCTGTTCGATGAGGGAACCTTCACCGAGCTGGACGGCTTTGTTTGCAGCGGCAAAGAAGGCGTCGGCGTCATCACCGGTTATGGTTCGATCGACGGCAGCATTGTGTATGCGTTCTCTCAGGATGTAAGCGTCTGCGGCGGTGCTGTTTCCAAAGCCCACGCCGAAAAGATCGTCAAGGTCTACGAGCTTGCTGTGAAGAACGGCGCGCCGGTTGTAGCGATCTTTGATTCCAATGGTGCGAAGGTATCGGAAGGACAGGAAGTCCTCGCTTCTTATCAGAAGATCCTCGCAATGTCCCAGAACCTGTCGGGCGTGGTCCCGCAGATCGCGGTTGTTGCCGGCAGCTGTGTCGGTATCAGCGCGATGATGGCTGCTTCGGCAGATATCAGCGTGATGGCTGAGGATGCTACTCTGTACCTGACGGGTGCAAATGGTGATGCTTCTGCTGCTGCCGCAGCGGAGAAGGGTGTTGTATCGCTGGTGGAGAAGGACGCGATGGCTGCTGTCCAGAAAGCACGCGAGCTGGTCTGCATCCTGCCGCTGAACAACCTTGAGACTGCTCCGATCAGCGAAGGCACCAGTGCAGCTGCTGCCGCCATTGATGACACGACTGCTTCCGCCGAGCTGGTGAAGGCTGTCAGCGACGCCGAGTCCGTTATTGAACTCAAAGCAGACTATGCAAAACATGTTTATACTGCCCTTGCTTCTGTTGGAGGCAGCACGGTTGGTGTTGTTTCCGTCAAAGGCAAGCTGTGCGATAAATGCTCTGCAAAGGCTGCTTCCTTCGTGCGCTTCTGCGACAGCTTCAACCTGCCGGTCGTCACTTTCGTGGACACCGAGGGCTTCTGCGACTGCACCTCTGCTGACGCTGCCGCACATCTGGCTGCTGTTTATGCAGACGCTACCTGTGCAAAGATCACTGTTTATACCGGCAAGGCAATCGGTGCTGCTGTGATGGCATTCGGCACCGCTGATGTCAAACTGGCATGGCCGACCGCTGTCATTTCTGCACTCGCACCCGCGACCGCAGTTGAATTCTTCTGGCATGACCGTCTGAAAGGCGTTGAGAACACGGCTGCTGCCCGTGCTGCGCTGGAAGAGGAGTATGCCGATACCGAAGCAAGCGCATTCTCTGCTGCAAACGCTTCGATGGTCGACGACGTGATCGCTCCTGACGCAACCCGCGGCGCACTGATCACCGCGCTGGATGCACTGGCTTCCAAACGGGTTCAGAGACTGGCCAAGAAACACTCCTGCTGATTTTTAGGTAAAGAGAGGTTAAAAGAACATGAGAAGATTTAATATCACCGTAAACGGTAAAGTATACGATGTTGCTGTTGAAG
Organism: Ruminococcaceae bacterium UBA1448; assembly: GCA_002329405.1. GTDB lineage: Bacteria > Bacillota > Clostridia > Oscillospirales > Ruminococcaceae > Faecivivens. The sequence continues at coordinate 7,353 of DCTE01000200.1, forward strand.
AAGTTGCTGCNNTGCCGCTCCTGCTCCTGCCGCTGCTCCCGCTCCGGCTGCTGCACCTGCCGGCCCTGTTGAAGGCACCGAGGTCACCGCTCCGATGCCCGGCACCATCATGGAAGTCAACTGCGCAGTTGGCGACCAGGTAAAACGCGGACAGGCAATCTTTGTTCTGGAAGCGATGAAGATGAACAACGACATCGTTGCTCCCTGCGACGGCAAGATCGTTTCTGTTGTTGCCAAGAAGGGCGATTCTGTCAACTCCAGCGACGTTCTGGCTGTAATCGGCTGATCATGGGCCTCTGCGCCTGAAAAAATAAAAACAGGGAGGACAAATAGACGATGGCCAAAAAACCTATTAAAATTACCGAAACCGTCCTTCGTGACGCGCATCAGAGCCTGCTTGCTACCCGTATGCCGCTGTCTGACATGCTGCCGATCCTCGGCGAGATGGACAAAGTCGGCTACTATTCCGCAGAGGTCTGGGGCGGCGCGACGTTTGACGCCTGCATCCGTTTCCTGAATGAAGACCCGTGGGAG
>DCTE01000026.1 GCA_002329405.1 Ruminococcaceae bacterium UBA1448
CGTCTCAAACTGTCCACCGGACAGTTTGAGAGGGGGAACATGTGCGTATCGTCAGCGGCGTGCCGCCCCACGTAGTCCCACCTGAGCAGGTAAGCCGGAAGTGCTGTCCTCGCTCGTTTATGGGAAAAGGCCGCATCGAACGGCCTTTTCCCATAGGGGACGCCCTTGCTATGCGTCCCCTACGCCCAATGCCTGCGGGCATTGGGCTACCCCTTGCTGAGCTTATTTTGGGGAAGGAGATTTCGCTCTCTGCGGAGAGCGACCAGGACTCTGTCCTGGACCTGCAATTTTTTGAAAAAAATTGAGTAAAACTTTTACATCATGACCGACACTACTAAGTGCGAAACATCACCCCGACGCTCTGCGCGTCGGTCAAACCACCGGAAAGCGAAGTACAGAAGCCTTACAAACCAAAAAACTTGTACCATCTACCAGGCGCGTTCGTAAAGGCTGTTATTCCCACAATCGAGGCGGTCGGTAGCGCATGTATGCGCTTCGCGGCCGAACAACGCGATCAAGCCCGCGGGGGCTCCCCGCCGCTTAGTTGGTGCCGCGGAAGCCTTTGCCGATGATTTCGGAGGTGTTGGTGATCATCATGAAGGTCTTGGGATCGTTCTTGTGGATGAAGCGACGGAGCAGAATCGCCTGATGACGGGACATGACCGTCAGAACAACCGTCTCGTCCTCATGGGCAAATGCACCCTGCCCCTGCATACAGGTCGCACTCCGGTTCAGCTCATGAATGATGTAATCACAGATCAGGTCGGGATTCTTGGTAATGATCGTGAAATACTTGCACATGTGAAAACTCTCCAGCACGCTGTCCAGCATCGTCGACTTGACCACCAGACCCAGAATTGAAAACAGTCCGACTTTCGGCCCGTAAGCAACCCCCGCCAGCAATGTAATCACAAGATCTGAAACAATCAGCGCGCGCCCAATATTCATACTGGTGTACTTTTTCAGAATCATCGCGACAATATCCGTCCCGCCGGTCGACGCTTCAATATTAAACAAAATTGCACTTCCAACCGCCGGCAGACCAACTGCAAAAATCAGTTCCATCAGCGGCTGATCAGTCAGTGGCTGGGACATCGGAATAAAGTTGTCCATCAGCTCCAGCACTGCCGACATCAGAATCGTCGAATAGGCGGTCTTCGCACCAAATCCCTTGCCAAACACCAGAAATCCAATGACCAGCAAAAACATGTTCAGGAAGGTTACAAAGTTACTCGCACTGAAATGCGGGAAAAACTTGGTCAAAACAATGGAAATACCCGATACACCACCGGTTGAAAAGTTGTTCGGAAACTTGAAAAAATATACGCCGATCGCGACAAGCAACGTTCCTGCAGTGACCAGCAGAAACTCTTTCATGTTTTCTTTTGACAGATACTTCTTCATAATACTGTTCGTAAGCTGTCCGCTTACCTTTTCCTTTCTTGAANNTTGGGATAATTGTGAATTTTTTGAGAAGCTAAATTGCAAATTCGCCCGAAACGCAAAACAGCAGCCGCCGAATCACTTCGGCAGCTGCCATCCCGAGGGAAGAGACTCCCCTTCCCTCTTTTCTCTTTGATTATACCGGATGAACACCGTTGGCCTGGTCGGCACGGGCACCGTCAATGCCATATTTGGCGTTGCGGCGGGACTCAAAGAACTTGGGCGCGACCTTCGGGAACATCGCGTAGGTCAGCACGTCCTCATCCTGCTCAATCCATTCAGCGCATTCCTTGCGCAGGGTCTCAAGCTCAGGCTCGAGGGTGTCGGCAAACCGGCAGGTGATGATCTCGGCATCGCCGCAGACCTTCTTCTGGAACTCGGGATCGACCGGTACAGGGGTCTTGCCGTATGCGCCGCGGACCATGTCCTTGAACTCGGCAGTGCACATCTTGTAACGCTCGCCCAGAATGACGTTGAATACTGCCTGGGTACCGACGATCTGAGAGGTCGGAGTAACCAGCGGAGGCATACCAGCGTCTTTGCGGACCCGCGGAACTTCCTCGAGTACCTGCTGCAGCTGGTCTTCCTTGCCAGCCTGTTTCAGCTGGGACAGGAGGTTGGACAGCATGCCGCCCGGTACCTGGTAGATCAGCGCGTTTGCGTCGGTTGCCAGCATCTTGGGGTCGATCAGGCCCTGTTNNCGCAGGGTCATGAAGTATTCACGGATCTTGGTCAGCTGTACAAGGTCAAGGCCGGTATCGTAATCGGTGCCCTGCAAAGCTGCGACCATCGACTCGGTCGGAGCATGGGAGGTGCCCAGTGCCAGAGGAGACATCGCGGTGTCGATGATGTCTGCGCCTGCTTCGATGCCTTTGAGCAGGCACATCGAAGCCAGACCGGAGGTGTAGTGGGTATGAATGTCAACCGGAATTGAAACTGCACCCTTGATCGCCTTAACAAGCTCGTAAGTGTGGTAAGGAGTCAGCAGTGCAGCCATGTCCTTCAGGCAGATGGATTTCGCACCGATGGACTCGATCTGTTTTGCATAGTTGACATAATAATCAGTCGTAAAGGTTTCGCCCAGCGTGAAAGAGATTGCAATCTGTGCTTCAGCACCTTCCTTGTTGGCTGCCTTAACGGCGGTCTCAAGGTTGCGGATATCGTTGAGCGCGTCGAAAATACGGATGATGTCCATGCCGTTGGCGACAGACTTCTGGACAAAGTACTCCAGTACGTCGTCAGCATACGGACGGTAACCCAGCATATTCTGGCCGCGGAAC
>DCTE01000100.1:0-3091 GCA_002329405.1 Ruminococcaceae bacterium UBA1448
CTGCTACTTCCTCGGCGGCTTCGGGCGGCTGTTCTCCGATCAGGTGGATATCGCAGCAGGCGGCTATGACTCAATCATCCCGACCATGCTGTCCGGCCTGTCGGAAGGTCTGATCGCACTGACTGTCATTCTGGTCCTGTCGGCGTCGATGTCCACCCTTTCCTCTCTGGTCATGGCGTCCAGCTCGACGCTGACCATCGACTTCCTGAAAGACAACATCGTCAAAAAGATGGGCGAAAAACAGCAGCTGATCACCATTCGCGTGCTGATCGTTGTCTTTATCGCCATCAGTGCCATCCTCGCGCTGATTCAGTACAAGAGTTCGGTCACCTTCATCGCACAGCTGATGGGCATTTCCTGGGGCGCACTGGCCGGTTCCTTCCTCGCTCCCTTCCTCTACAGCCTCTACTGGAAAAAGACAACCAAAATGGCCTGCTGGGTCAGCTTCCTGTTCGGTTCGCTGCTGATGGTTGCGAACATGCTGTTCGGGAAATATTTTCCCGCGATCCTCCAGTCCCCCATCAACTGCGGTGCTGCGGCCATGATCGCCGGGCTGGTGCTGGTTCCCATTGTGAGCCTGCTTACGCCTAAACCTGATAAAGCGATGGTTGATGATGCCTTCTCCTGCTATGATACACCGGTTGAGGTTCCTCAGAAAACTTCGCTGGGCGATTAAAAATAAGCTCTGTTGTCCTTCGGGGCAGCAGAGCTTTTTGTTATTTGGTATGACTGTTATATAGTATCAAAGCCTTCCGGCGGTTCACAACAGAATACCTTTCCATCCGGCAGTGTAATCCTGTAAGACCACAGCTTCACACCGTCTGCGTCCTCCCGGCTCCCATACCGCCGGTCACCAACCAGCGGCATCTTCCGCGACGAAAACTGCACCCGTATCTGGTGGCTGCGCCCGGTCTCCAGACGAATCTGCACCAATGAAAAGGGTTTTCCGTCCTGTTCATATGTCTGAAGCAGACGGTAATGCAGCACCGCTTCCCGGACGCCTTTCCGCATCCGCTTGACAACAAAGGATTTGTTCCGGGCAGAATCCTTGAACAGCAGGTCACGCATTTCACCTTCTGCCGGCTCCGGGCAGCCATGGACGACCGCAAGATATTCCTTAACCATCTCATGGGACGCAACCATCGCCGACAGTTTTCCGCAGGACGGCTGATCAAGCGCATACACCATCACCCCGCCGACCGCACGGTCCAGCCGGTGGACGCAGCCAATATATGCACATCCCAGCTCCGCCCGCAGCAGCGCGGGCATTGAGCCTTCTCCCTTATCTTCCGACAGGGCACCAGCCGGTTTGACTACCGCTACAATATGTCCATCATTATACAAAATCTGCAACATAGCGAACCTCAATGCTTTAGTACAACGGCAGATCACCGGTCAGAGGGTCAACCTGTTCGGCTGTGAGCGGCTCAAGTGCCAGGCAGGTATAGGTCGGCTCCCCATGGAATTCGGTCATCCCTGCGTCCTGAATCAAAGCAGAAATGTATCCCATCTCCCGCGCTTTCCGGTCGATTTCCAGCAACGCTTCCTCTGAATCAACATAAACGCAGATCTTTGCAACACCCCGTGTAAACCATTCGGACAACGGGCTGGGCTCTTTCCCGGCAGCATCCAGCGTCAGATATCCTTCGCCTTCCCGCAGGTCGTCCAGCCGGCCCTCCCGCATCAGGGCAAGCAGCGTCGCTTCGACACAGGCATGGCCTGCCTGTGCGGCAATCTTCCCCTTGCGCATCTTTAAATCACGGCGCATGACAATAATCTGTTTTGATGTGTACATCCTTCAACTTCCTCCATGTATATCTTTATGTCCGAGCACGGCAGCAAAACCGGCCGCTGAATATCAATTCTCAAGCGATTCGCCGTCCTGTGCAAGTCCGGCTTCCCGTCCATCATCATATCCTTCCGGGAATCCCATCATGAATCCTTTCCATTCGCTGCTGCCAAATCCAGCCTTTGCCAGTTGGCCTGCCAGCGTCTGCGACTGCTGCTGGATACCATGCAGCCCATCGGCATACCCGATCGAATATCCGGTTAAATACCCATCTTTGCTGCCGCGGTCATAGGCTGCGTCACGCGCCTGGAACCATCCGGCAACCGCTAAAATCACTGCTGCTATTATGAGGACAACAACGACTGAAATTCGCTTTTTCATGACAAAACCTCCTGACATTTGTTTTTTTCATTATACCATAGCAGCCTCCGCTACGCAATCAGGTTGACATTGACCGGTCAAACAAAATTCTCGTCTTTTTTTTGCAAAAGGGGTTGCATTTTCGGAAAAAAAGGAGTAAAATTATACTTACCGTTTGGTACTTTAACGCATAGTCGCATAAAACGGCAAAAGCAGCTGTGCAGCAAATGTCATCCGGCAAATCAGATAAATCATCCGGCGTCCCGCTGACAGCCGGTATTTTAGAAGGGATGTTTTTCATGCCAATTACCGAAATTCTGGAACGCAACTGTAAACTCTACGGTGATGAAGTCGCGCTCGTTGAACTGAACCCTGAGGTCCCCGACGACCGCCGTACCTGGAAGGATTATGAACTGATTCAGCCGACCGCCTCCTCCTGCTACCGGCGGGAAATTACCTGGAATGTCTTCAATGAAAAGGCAAACCGGTTTGCGAATATGCTGCTCTCCCGCGGTATCGGCAGAGGTGACAAGGTCGCAATCCTGCTGATGAACGGCATTGAGTGGCTTCCGATCTATTTCGGTATCCTCAAGACCGGCGCGCTCGCTGTTCCGATGAACTTCCGTTTCTCCTCGGATGAAATCGAATACTGCCTGAATCTGTCGGAGGCAAATGTTTTGCTGTTCGGGCCGGAATTTATCGGCCGTGTCGAAGAAATCGCCGACCGGATTATGAAAGGGCGGCTGCTCTTCTTTGTCGGAGACCACTGTCCGACCTTTGCTGAAAGTTACAATCTGCTGACCGCCAACTGCTCCAGCCAGTCCCCGATGATTAAACTGTCCGACCAGGATGACGCGGTTATCTACTTTTCGTCCGGTACGACCGGTTTCCCAAAAGCTATCCTGCACAACCATGAAAGCCTGATGCACGCCTGCAAGGTGG
>DCTE01000100.1:3120-3462 GCA_002329405.1 Ruminococcaceae bacterium UBA1448
CATACCGGCGCGAAAATGCACTGGATGGGTTCATTCCTCGAAGGCGGGCGGGCTGTCCTGCTCAAGGGCACCAAGCCGCAGTTTATCCTCGACGCGGTATCAAGAGAAAAATGTACCATCGTCTGGCTGCTGGTTCCGTGGGCACAGGATATCCTTGACGCAATCGACCGGGGCGAAATCCATCTGGAAGATTACGAGCTGTCCCAGTGGCGGCTGATGCACATTGGCGCACAGCCGGTCCCGCCGTCTCTGATCAAGAGATGGAAGGCGGTTTTCCCCAACCATCAGTATGACACCAACTACGGCTTGTCGGAGTCGATCGGGCCGGGCTGTGTCCATCTT
>DCTE01000202.1 GCA_002329405.1 Ruminococcaceae bacterium UBA1448
ATAAAGGGGGTTCGATACCCCCTTCATCCATAAAACGAGCGAGGACAACATTTTCGGCTTATCCAGTCCGGTGGGACTACGTGAGGCGGCACGCCGCTAACGGTAATTGCCTGCCTGCCCTTGCTGACTGTCCAGTGGACAGTCAGCAACGGTACAGCGTAACGCAATACCTGGCGCAGTGCAGCAATCCAGCAATTTGCCTAACAGAAGGTAAGCCATTATAATAAAAAAGAAATCAAAAGAATTGACCAAACAGTCCCCAAAAACGTATATTAATTGAGAGGAGCTGATAAGATGACGATACCACCCGCACGGCAGCCGGACCAAGTGGAAGCGATGATACAAAAATACGGGGACATGCTGTTCAGGACCTGCCTGGTGATGTTGCAGAACCAGTTCGATGCGGAAGATGCGGTACAGGAAACCGTGCTGAAATACATGCTCAAAGCGCCGGTATTTGACAGCTCCGAACACGAAAAAGCGTGGCTGTTAAAGGTAGCCGCCAACCACTGCCGTGACATGCTGCGGTTCCGTTCCCGTCATCCGCAGGTCACGCTGGAACAGCTGACAGAGTACCTGACTGACCCGGAAAACAGCGGGATACTGGACGCACTGATGACCGTGCCGGAGAAATACCGGATTGTGATGCTGCTGCACTATGTCGAAGGGTACCCGACCGATGAGATCGCACAGATGATCGGAAAAACGCCGTCCGCCGTCAAAATGCGGCTGCAAAAGGGCCGGAAACTGCTGAAAAAAGCCTATCGAGAGGAGTGNNTCTATGGACTGCAACCGACTAAAAAACGCTGTCACCGATATTCATATGCCGGAAGGTATGCAGACCCGAATTCTGAATAACGTGCTGATTCAATCCCGGAAAAAGCACCCAATCCATCCAGTCATCTGGAAACGTACAGCGGCGGTTCTGATTGAAGCCGCACTCTGCATCGGGCTGACCATCCCGGTTGTCGCACAGTCGCCCGATACCATTTATCAGCTGATGTATCAGGTCGCGCCAGCGGTCGTCCGGTTTTTCCAGCCGATCCAGCAAAGCGATACCGACAACGGTATCAGGATGGAGGTTGTTTCGTCCAGCATTGACGGAGACACTGCCCATTTTTATATCACGATGCAGGACCTGACCGGCGACCGGATTGACGAAACGACCGATTTATATGACAGCTATACGATACATGCCCCCTACGAGACATCCGCCTGGTGCGAATCGTACGGATACGATGAAGAGACCCGCACCGCAACCATTATGGTCCATATCACCCGTAAAGACGGCAACCCCATCACCGATCAGAAAATCACCTTTATTGCCACCGAATTTCTGAGCAGAAAAACCATCTATGATGGTATCGAGATACCAGTTGATCTGGGTACCGTCCCAATGGTGCCCGACACCCAGACTGTCCGGTTTACCGGTGCCGGCGGGCCCGGCGGAAAGGAAGCCATCCCCAAAGACCACATGGCCAAGGTGCTGGTACCAGGCACCCCTGACTCCAGTTTTCCGATATCGGGAATAGACCTGACGGGAATCGGGTTTGTGGATGGAAAACTGCACATCCAAACCCAGATAAAGGACCCGCACAGCAACGACAACCACGGCTATTTTTATCTGATCGACGGCGACGGCAGCCAGATCGACTATCACGTCAGCTATACTTTCCAGAAGGAGACCTCCGACGGGCGGATTGATTACACCGACTATCTATTTAAAGTCACGCCCGAGCAGCTGGCAGAGTGCAGCCTGTACGGACATTTTGTGACCGCCGGGCTGTTGACGCAGGGGTACTGGAGCGTCACCTTTCATCTGGACAATGCGCAATCATAAAAGATACCTGGACACAAAGACCCACAGCAGGACCACTTCCCTGCTGTGGGTCAAAATTATATACCGTCAGGACAAATCCATCGCAACAAGCAGCGCGTCCAGGACCTTTTTCACTGCGTCAAACTGTTTATCCGGCAGACGCTGCAATCTTTCCATCATAAGTCGGATAGCCAATGCGCGGTCATCCTCTGCGTCCTCATTGCCAAATAACACGCTGTCAGCAGTCACCGACAACGCATCACACAGCCTGACCAGTACCGGCAGCGACAACCCAGCCGTACCACACTCGATCGCAGAAATATGTTTATCACCCAAATCCAGAATTTCCGCCAGCTGTTGCTGCGTCAGCCCGGCCTGTTCCCGAATCAGCTTTGCATTCCGACCGACCGCCAGATTGAGCGGCTTTTTTTCTCTCANNCACATCCTCAATGCCCGCCGGTGTCATGTTCCGGGCGGAAAGCACTGAGATGGGCACCGGTTGTGGAGACGACCGCAACCATCGTCCCCGTCTCATCGGTGATGGTGATTTCATAGAAACAGGTGCGCCGCCCGTCCTTTAAGAGCCTGCTTTCAGCGGTCAGGGTATTGCCTTTCGGAACGCCGAGATAGCTGATCTGGGAGACGGCGGTGACGGTCGGCGGCTGGTCAAAGTTGGCGGCGACCGCAAAGGCAAAGTCCGCCAGCGTATAATAGACGCCGCCCATCACCCGGCCGGACGCATTCATATGCCGCTCATCCAGAGTCAGGCTGCATTTGGCGTAATGATCGCCGACAGCAAGAATTTCAGCACCGGTGGTTTTGATTGCATACTGGTCATTTTTGAAAAACGCTTTTGCGCGTTCGAGATCGGTCATAAACAACTTCCTTTCATTATATATTGCCTCCGTTTTGATCAAATAGCGGCTTTTTAAAATATTATACCACTTTCCGGCCCCAAAAGTAAAACCCTTGCAGAAAAATTCACGCCAGTATGTTATAATAAGGTAAGAAAATACATTCCGCGAAATGGAGGTAACCATCCATGTGTACATCAAACCGCACCATTTGCGGTGCTGACTGCGCCCACTGCTCCTTCCATGACAAATGCGCCGGCTGTCTCCCAACCGGCGGACGGCCATTCGGGGAAAAATGCCTGGTCGCGTCCTGCATCGAAACAGGCGGCGACGCCTATTCCCGGCTGACAAAACAGCTGATCTCCGCCTTCAACGCGCTGGGAATCCCGGATATGGCGGAGGTCACCGAACTGCATCCGCTGCCCTGCTTTTTTGTCAACCTGCGCTACCCGCTGCCGGGCGGAGAAACAGTCCAGCTGTGGGATGACCGGAAAATCTGCCTTGGCAACCAGCTGCATAAAGCGGGCAGCGACCGCTGCTACGGACTCGCGGCGGATGAACATTACCTGATGGTCAGCGAATACGGCGACAGGGGCAGCGACCCGGAGATCGTCGTATTCAAACGCTGGAAAGAAAGGGGCGAAGCAGATGACATACCCGGAACTGACTGACCGGCTGCGGCAGTTTGCGGATGAGGACCCGGACATCCTCGCCCTGCTGATCGTCGGGTCATACGCACGCGGAACCAACACCCCGGATTCCGATATAGATGCTGTCATCATCACCCGCAATAAACAGGGGATGGTGGAAAACCAGCAGTTTACCGGGTATTTCGGCCGGGTATCCCGTCAGCAGACGGAATATTACGGTGCCTGCACATCGGTGCGGGCATGGTACGAAGACGGAATAGAAGTAGAGTTTGGGCTGGTGGAGCCGTCCTGGATAGCCCAGCCGCTGGACAGCGGCACCGGACGGGTACTCAGAGACGGGTATCTGATTGTTGCAGACAAACAGGGGCTGCTGGACGGGCTGGTCCTCTGACCCGCAATTAGCACAACTTTTGGATGCTTTTTACAGAAAAAATGCCGAAAATACTCCATTCCCGACAGATAGCTTTGTAAAATATCTGTATTGCAAAAATTGTCGCTGTCATGTAGAATAAAGGTAGATCATCTGTTGTCTTGGCAAGGACGCCGCTTCGCTGGCGTTCTGGCGCCGGCTGGGAAAATGTGTCCCCGCCTCAAGGGGACTGTACAGCCGCGAACTTTTTTAAAAGAAGTTTGCGGCTTTTTGTATTGTAACCCCCCGCGCCCGCCCGACCAAATGGAAAGGATGTTATTATGAAAAAAGTTGCCGTAATCATGGGAAGCGATTCCGACTGGGGCGTCGTCAGCAAAGCTGTCAAAACCCTGAAGGAATACGGTGTCCCCGTTGAGGCACATGTCTGCTCCGCACACCGCACCCCTGCCGCTGCCGCCGCGTTTGCGTCGAGTGCGAAGGAAAACGGTTTCGGCGTCATCATCGCCGCTGCCGGGATGGCCGCCCACCTTGCCGGCGTGCTGGCTGCCCACACCACCCTGCCGGTCATCGGTATCCCGATCGGGTCGGCCGGGCTGGGCGGAATGGACGCGCTGCTCGCAACAGTCCAGATGCCTTCGGGTATCCCGGTTGCGACGGTTGCCGTAAACGGTGCCGCAAACGCTGCCTTCCTTGCTATTCAGATGCTGGCGCTGTCGGATGACGAGCTGGCCGCCAAGCTGGAAGCAAACAAGCAGAAGATGGCGGAGGGCGTCGCGGAAAAGGACGCAAAGATCGCAGCTGAAGCTGCCGAGCTGTAAAGCTCCCCTGCCGGTAACCAATTCAAATTGATAAACAAACTTGAAAGGATGTTGTTTGATATGGAAAAAATGGAACAGCTCTACGAAGGCAAAGCAAAAAAGGTTTATGCAACCGCTGACCCGAACCTTGTCATCGTTTCCTATAAGGACGACGCGACCGCTCTGGACGGCAAAAAGAGAGGCACCATCGTCGGCAAAGGCGTTATCAACAACAAGATGTCCAACTTCATGATGCAGAAGCTGGAGAAAGTCGGCGTACCGACCCATTATGTTGAGCAGCTCAACGACCGTGAAACCGTCGTCAAGAAAGTTTCCATTGTCCCGCTGGAAGTCATCATCCGCAACNNAGGCACCGACCTTGCCATCCCGACCATCGAATTCTCCTACAAAAACGACGACCTGCATGACCCGCTGATCAACGATTATCATGCAATTGCACTGAACCTTGCAACTTCCGAAGAGATCGAGCAGATCAAGGCATACGCATTTAAGGTCAACGACATGATGAAAGAATACCTGCTGGGCCTGGGCATCATCCTGGTCGACTTCAAGCTGGAATTCGGCA
>DCTE01000004.1 GCA_002329405.1 Ruminococcaceae bacterium UBA1448
CCCCGCCGCGCTGCTGCGCTATCCTGCCAACAAAATTGCCTCCTTTGGCGATTTTGTGGCTCTGCGGGAAAAAATCCGGCAGGTATGTGACCACACCTACCCCTCTGCCGAAAACCTGTAAAAGGAGCTGATCCCCATGCCGCCGGAATCCCTGGCGCTCACCTTGCCGATCCGGCAGCTGGTAGAGTTTTTGCTGCGCACCGGCAGCATCGACAGCCGTTTTACCGGGTTTGACCGCGCCAACGAAGGCGCACGGCTGCATCGCAAGCTGCAGCGCGCCGCCGCCAAAGAATATCCGGACTACCGGGCCGAAGTTCCCCTTACCCAACAGTATGCCTGCTGCGACATCCAATATACACTGGAGGGGCGCGCCGACGGTATTTTTACCGACAAAGACGGCATGCCCGCCATCGACGAGATCAAAACCACNNGGGAGCAGGCCCCGGAGCACTGGGCCCAGGCCCAGCTGTATGCTGCCATCTACACCTTGCAGCAAGGTCTGCCCGCCATGCGGGTGCGGCTGACTTACTATCAGGTGGACGAGGAACTGGAGTTCCTTTTTTCCCACGACTACAGCGCCGAGGCCCTGCAATCCCTGGTGACCGATCTGCTGACGCAGTATGCCCCCTGGGCCCAACGCGCCGCCCGGTGGCACCGGGAGCGGCAGCAATCGCTGGCGCAGCTGCGCTTTCCCTTTGCCGATTACCGCACCGGACAGCGGGCCATGATCGGCGCTGTGTACGAGACTTGCCGGGATGGCGGGCAGCTGCTCTGCCAGGCCCCCACCGGCATCGGCAAGACCATGAGCGTGCTGTTTCCGGCCCTGAAAGCCCTCCAGGACGGAGGGCCTGTCTTTTACCTCACCGCCCGCGGCACCACCCGGACTGCCGCCGAAAACGCCCTGGACCTGCTGCGCCGCAGCGACCCAGCCCTGACCCTGCGCAGCATCACACTGACTGCCAAGGACAAGATCTGCCTGCAGCCGGTACGGGAATGCACACCGGAAGCCTGCCCTTACGCCAACGGCTATTATGACCGCATCAAGGACGCGCTGTGGCAGGCGCTGGATACCAGCGCCCTGACGGCCGGCACCCTGCAGGCGCTGGCACGGGAACACCGGGTCTGCCCCTTTGAGTTGGGCCTGGACCTGAGCCTCTGGTGCGATGTGGTGGTGGGAGACTACAACTATCTGTTTGACCCGAAGGTCTCGCTCCACCGCTTTTTTGACAGCGGCGGGGACTATCTGTTTCTGGTAGATGAGGCACATAATCTGCCTGACCGTGCGCGGGAGATGTATTCGGCCAGCCTGTCGCGGTCGGATTTTACCGAGGCTGCCGCTGTTTTTAGCCGCAAAAGGCCCAAGATCAAAACCCTTTTCCGGGAGATGGAGCAGTCGTTTGACCGTCTGCGGGAGATTGCCGACGGTGAGGAAAACCATACCTTTTTTCAGGATCAGCCGCCTGAAAGTTTTGTCGCCCAGCTGGCGGGGCTGACCGGCCCGATGCAGGAGTATCTTGACCGGCACCGGGAAGGAGAGGAACACGACGCGGTGCTGACGCTTTATTTCCTGGTATTGGATTTTCTTCGGGTTGCGGATGGATACGACAGCCATTATATCACCCAGGTATCGGCTTATGGCCGGGAAACGGAGATCACCCTTTTGTGCCTGGACCCGTCGGATTTTCTGGCCGGATGTTTTGAACTGGGACGGGGCGGGGTACTGTTTTCGGCGACCTTATCTCCGCCCGGTTACTACCGGGATATCTGCGGATGTGGGGAAGCGCGGTGTGTTTCGCTGCCCAGCCCTTTCCCGCGCGGCAACCTGGGGCTGTATATCGCCGGGAACGTCAGCACCCGTTACCGTGACCGGGAGGGGAGCGCACCGGATGTCGCTGAATACCTTTATGCAATGACGGCGGGTCGGAAGGGAAACTATATGGCCTATTTTCCCAGCTACGCTTATTTGCAGATGGTGCTGGAACTGTTCCAGGAGGCCCACCCGGAGGTGGCGACCCTTGTCCAGCATCCCGGGATGGACGATGCGGCGCGGGAAGAGTTTCTTTCCCATTTTGCCGAAATGCCGGACCGGACGCTGCTCGGGTTTGGCGTGATGGGCGGTGTATTCGGAGAGGGGATCGACCTGACCGGTGAACGGCTGATTGGGACAGCAGTTATCGGGGTCGGGCTGCCGATGGTCAGCCCGCGGCAGGAAAAACTGCGGGAATATATGGAAGGCCGCTTTGGGAGCGGATTTGATTATGCCTATCGCTTTCCGGGGATGAACCGGGTATTGCAGGCGGCGGGACGGGTCATCCGTACCGCGAACGATCGTGGCGTGGTGCTGCTTTTGGATAACCGGTACCTGACGGGCGGATATCGGATGCTGTATCCGCCTCATTGGAACGGGGCGGAGGCTGTCCGCAGCCCCGATGAGCTGTTGCGGTTGGAGGAGGAATTTTGGGCAGGCAGCAGCCGGTTAAATGATTTTGCCGGATATGGAGCGTAAACGGCAGATTTTCTGTAGAAACCAGGGGATTTTCCTCTGGTTTTTTCATTTGTCCAGTAGGTTTTGCGCTATCTGATAAAAAATTCTATAGAATCTGTCATATTTCTCATAGAATAGACATTGGCGATGTCTTGATTTTTTGTTAAAATATCAGTAATAGGTGAAAGTTCTGCTTTCACGCGAGGTACCGGTTTAACCGGATAGAAAGGAATGAAAAGTATGGTTGTTCTCTTTTTTGCACTCTGGCTGATCTTCAATGGCCGGGTGACGGTAGAGATCGTCGTGCTGGGACTGATCCTGTCCTGCGCCGTCTATCTCTTTGGTGTAAAGTTCATGGGCTTTTCACCGAAAAAAGAGCTGCGGTACCTGCGGCTGATGCCGAGGGCGATACGGTATGTGGTAATTCTGCTGTGGGTGATCCTGAAAGCCAATTTTGCGGTTATTCGGATTATTCTGACGCCGGGACGGGAACCTTCGCCGCTGCTGTGCCATTTCAGGGTTCCGCTCCAAACCGAGAGTGCCCGTATGATTCTGGCAAACTCAATCACCCTGACCCCCGGCACGATTACGGTACAGATGGACGGGGATGAATACGTTGTCCACTGTCTGGATGAATCGTTCCGCGCGGGAATTGAAGACAGCGTATTTGTACAGATGCTGATGGAAATGGAGGCGATGGTGTGAGCAATCTGCCGGGAATTGCAGCCGGATTTTTTACCGGCTGCTGTATTTTGCTTGGAATTATGATTCTTGCGGTGATGATTCGGACGATACTTGGGCCGAAGGTCACCGACCGGATTATGGCGATCAATATGATCGGTACGCTGGTCATGACGCTGATCGCAGTGATTGCATTTCTGATCGACGAGAGCTATCTGCTGGATATCTGCCTGATCTATGCGGCGATCAGCTTTATCGCGGTCATCATCCTATCTAAAGTCTACACCGAACGTTACCTGGCCGATAAGGCCGATCAGCAGCGGATGGAACAGCAGGACGGGCAGCAGAAGGAGGAGGACGGAAAATGATTCAATTTATTTTTGCGGCTCTGTTTATGATCTGCGGTCTTGTGATCTTTACGCTGGAGGTATTCGGCATCTATTCGCTCAAATATGTCCTCAACCGGATGCACGCGGCGGCGATGGGGGACACGCTGGGCATTCTGTTTTTTATGATCGGATTGATTATCCTTTATGGTTTTAGCTGGGCTTCGCTCAAACTGGTGCTGGTGATTGCCTTTTTCTGGATGGCGAGCCCTGCGGCCAGCCACCTGCTCTGTCAGCTGGAGGTTTTTTCCAACACCGATCATCCGAAAAAGTACGCGACCGACCGCCCAGGTCAACCCGATCTTCCCGATGTACCGGAGACGACCTGGGAAGGTATTCCGCTGGAACGCTTTTCAATTCACCGGGATGTCCAGGCGCAATTTGAGGAAGAAGAGCGCCGGGAAGCGGAAAATGCCCACAATGCCGGCAATGAATGAGGAAAGGGGAGAAATGAATTTTGGAGTTTTTACGTTATTTCCTGCTGATTTTGCTGGTTATCTGTGCGCTGACGGCGTGCATCGGCAAAAACCTGCTGACAGCGGTCGTCAAATACATGTCCTTTTCACTGATCATGTCGGTCATCTGGGTTCTGCTGCAATCGCCTGACCTTGCGATTACCGAAGCGGCGGTCGGTGCCGGTATCACCAGTGTGCTGTACTTTCTGACGCTGAAAAAAATCCGCGCGATCGACGTCCGCAAAAAAGAGTCGGAAGACCTGCCGCACGAATCGGCGGTTCATCTGGTTGCCCATTACTTTACCCACAATACCCGTCTGCGGACCATCTATAAGATTTTTGCAGTCATCTTCTGCCTTGCCTTTGCCGGTATCCTGCTGTATATGGTTGCTTACCTGCCGAATTTTGGCGGCGCGGACAACCCGATCAACAACGAGGTCGCACAGCGGTATATCGAGCAGGGTATCCAGGAATCGGGTGCTGTCAATATTGTCACCGGTATGATTCTGTTTTACCGTGCGTTTGATACCTTCGGCGAATCGACGGTGCTGTTTTCGGCGGCGTCGGCTGTCCTGATTCTGCTTCGGATTGACACAAAGGACAAACAGCATTTTGTCTCGGTGGATACCGACCTTGCAGTGAAGCCCGACCCGATTTTGCAGAAGATTTCGCTGGTACTGGTTCCCAGCCTGATTTATTTTGGGGTTTATATCATCCTCAACGGCCATCTGTCACCCGGCGGCGGCTTTTCAGGCGGCAGCGTCATGGGTGCCGGGCTGATTCTGTTCGAGTCTTCGTTTGGCCCGCAGCGGGTGCGGCGGTTTATCAATGAAGAGAGCTATACCGCCATTAAGATCAGTGCGCTGTATGTTTACGGCATCATCGTCAGCTATTTCTTCCTGACCGGAGCCAACGGCATTCTCAGCGCAATCCCGCTGGGCACGCCGGGGGCGATTCTCAGTTCGGGCGGTATCCTGCCGATCAATATTGTGGTCGGAGTCGAGGTTGCCTGCACGATGTACGCATTCTACTCGATGTTCAGAAGGGGGACGATCTGATGGAATTCCATAATTTTGAGGAGATCGTCTCGATCATCCTGTTTGCAATCGGGTTTACGACCCTGCTGCTGCACAAAAACCTGTTCAAGAAGATCATCGGGTTTGATATCATGGACTGCGCGATCTTTCTGTTCCTTGCCTCCAAAGGGTATATCACCGGGCGGACCGCTCCCATTGTCATCAATGGGGTGCAGGATGTCGAAGCCTATATCAACCCGATTCCGGCCGGCCTGGTTCTGACCGGTATCGTTGTTTCGGTTTCGGTCAGCGCGATCATGCTTTCCCTTTCCATCCGGCTGTATGCCCGTTACCAGACGCTGGACATCGACCAGCTGATGATGCGGATTCGCCGGGAACAGCTGGAAAAGGACGAGGCATGGCGTCAGCGGCATTTGACGCCGGAACAGGCCGCCCAGGAAAAGGAAGCAGCCAGGGCCCTTGAGACGGCAAAGACGATCGCCAAACTGCAAAAACAGGTCGATGAAGTCGACGCGATGGAAGCAGAATTCAACCAGAAACGAAAGGAGGAGGATGGTAATTGAGCATAGTCTATAACTTTCCCGCACTGACCATTGTCTTTGCGATGCTTTCCGGCATACTGTCCTCCGCGTTCAAAAAAGACGGTGCGCGGCGGCTCAACCTGGCCGTCATGACGGTCATCAACCTGATGAGCCTGGCCGCGCTGGTCTTCTGCCTTCAGACCGGTAAGAGCTACAATTATACGATGGGGCAGATTCCTTCCCCTTGGGGCAACGAAATCCGCTTCGGTACAATTGAAACGTTGATGGCCCTGTTTGTCGGTGTGATGGAAGAGCTGATTTTGATTGGCGGCATGGCCCACATCAAAACCGAGGTGGAGGAGACCAAACAAAACCTCTATTTCCTGATGGCAAGCCTGCTGCTCAGTTCGCTGCTGGCACTGATCTACACCAACGACCTGTTTACCGGTTACGTTTTCGTTGAGATCAATACCATCACCGCCGGCGGGCTGATTATGATTGGCCAGAAGGGCCGCACGACCCTTGCCGCCCTGCGGTATATGATCATGAGCCTGATCGGTTCCGGCCTTCTGCTGTTTGGCCTGTGCATCCTGTATGATGTGACCGGCCAGCTGCTGATGCAGCCCTGCCACGAGGCAGTTGTCCAGATTATGACTACCGGTTCGTCTTATGAGACGCCGCTGCTGGTATCGGTTGGCCTGATCGGGATTGGCCTGTGCATCAAGTCGGCACTGTTCCCGTTTTCCAGCTGGGTACCGGATGCTTACGGCAGCTCAATCGCGCCGTCGGCTGCCATCCTTTCCAGCCTGGTTTCCAAAGGGTACATCTTTTTCCTGATCAAATTCTGCTGGCGGGTCATCGGCTATGACCTGATCGACCGCAGCCACCTGATTGACGTCTTCTTTGTACTGGGCGTCGCCGGCATGATCATAGGCTCGGTCAGTGCAATTCGGGAGACGGACATCCGCCGGATGATTGCCTATTCGTCGGTTGCCCAGATCGGCTACATTTATATGGGCCTGGGGATGGGGATTACCGCCGGCATCGTCGCGGCCGTCTTCCATATCTTCAGCCATGCCGCGACCAAGGCACTGCTGTTCCTGTCGGCGTCCGACCTGTCGGATGCTTCTGACCGCGGCCGTACCTTCCCGCAGCTGCGTGGAGCCGGCCTGCGCAACGTCCCGGCAGGCGTCACCTTTACCATCGGTGCGCTGTCGATGGTCGGTGTACCGCTGCTGGCCGGTTTTACTTCCAAGCTGCTGTTTGCGGAGGCCGCGCTGGACGACAACATGGCATATACCGCTGTGACGCTGATTGCGCTGGCGATCAGTACCGTCCTCAACGTGATCTACTTCCTGCGCACCGTCATTACCATTTATACGCCGGATGAGCACCACTGGGAGGTCGGCCAGGTCCGTGAGAGCCGGAGCGATTTCCTTGTTTCGGTTGTGATGATCGGGATGAACCTTGCGATGGGTGTACTGGCGATTCCGATTGTACAGGTAATCCGGGATGGGATCAATCTGTTTGGTTAAATCATGTTGTGAAAGGAAATGCGTATGTTTTTGTTGATACCGATTCTGCTGCCGGTGCTGGCAGGGGTTTTGGTGCTGGCGCTGCCGGTTTTGCACAGGCGGACACCGCTCCGGTTGGTTTCCGGGTGTGTATTTGTAGCAGAACTGGCCGCTGTGCTGATTGCAGACAGCAGCGGCGTGATCTTGACGCCGGCACTGTCGCTGGGAGACAATCTCGCGCTGATGCTCAGCACGGATGGGATGGGGAAACTGTTCACCCTGCTGGTGGCCTGCATCTTTGCGGTTGTCGGATTTTATGCCTTTTCCTACCTCACGCATGAGGAACGGGAATGGCAGTTTATCGGATTCTACCTGCTGACCGAAGGGGCACTGATGCTGGTCGGCTTTGCGGGCAGCCTTGTGACCTTCTATATGGGTTACGAGATGATGACGCTGTTTTCGCTGCCGCTGGTACTGCATGAGCGGACGCCGGAGGCGGTCGCGGCGGCTAAGAAGTATCTGTATTATTCCTCGTTTGGCGCGCTGTGCGGACTGTTCGGCATTTTTGTGCTGACCCCGGCGCTTACCTCTGCCGGATTCACCGCAGGCGGGAGCCTTGGCGGGGAAGTGGGCGGCATGACGCTGGCAGCTGTGTTTGTGATGCTGCTGGGATTTGGCGTCAAGGCAGGCCTGTTCCCGCTGCATGGATGGCTGCCGACCGCTCATCCGGTCGCGCCTGCACCTGCTTCGGCGGTGCTGTCGGGCGTGATCACCAAAGCGGGCGTACTGGGTGTGATCCGCACCATCTACTATACCGCCGGACCGGAGACCATCCGGGGCAGCTGGGTACAGTGGGTGTACCTTGCCCTGATCTGTGTGACCATCGTAATGGGGTCGGCAATGGCACTGCGGGAGGATGTCCTCAAAAAGCGGCTGGCCTATTCGACCGTCAGCCAGGTCTCCTACATCCTGCTCGGCCTTGCGCTCCTCAATGCCCAGGGCCTGACCGGTGCGGTCACCCATATCGTTTTCCATTCGGTCATCAAGAACGCTCTGTTCATGATCGCCGGTATCTTTATTGTCAAGACCGGCTGCACAAGAGTCAGCGAACTGACCGCGATGGGCCGTAAGATGCCGGTCACTGTCTGGTGCTGGGTCATCGTATCGCTCGGACTGGTCGGTATCCCGCCGATGAGCGGCTTTGTCAGCAAATGGCAGCTGATGACCGGCGCGATGGACTCAGGAATGGGTGTATTTACCTACCTTGCTCCTGCTGCGCTGATCGTTTCGGCACTGTTGACAGCTGGGTACCTGCTGCCGCTGGGCCTGCGCGGATTCTTCTGCGGCGGGGATATCAAGACTGAAAATCTTGAACCGGACGGCTGGATGCTAGTTCCGGTGGTTCTGCTGGCGGGTGCGACTGTCTGGATGGGCATTGCGCCTGGCGGGCTGGTAGAGCTTGGCAGCAGCATCGTTGGGATGGTATTATAAGAAAGGAGGCCGAAAAGTATGAATTTGTCACCCTGGTTTATGTTGCTGCCGGTACTG
>DCTE01000025.1:0-4013 GCA_002329405.1 Ruminococcaceae bacterium UBA1448
CTTGCCGGCAATCGAAAGGGTCAGCTGGTTGGCGGCCTCGCCCAACGGGTCGCCGTATCCGGCAAGCACCGCCTCATCGGTCAGCTCAACGCCGTTGCCTGCCTTTTTGACGGTGACTGTCTCGGTCTGCGCGGTCAGCAGGACGACGGGGATTTCGCCGCCTTCGGCTACCTCACCGGCGTCGCCAATATAGGTGTATTTCGGGACGGTGACGGTATCACCAGCGCGGCCTGCGAGGGTGGTATCGACGGTGCAGAGGGAGGCGAACTTCATATTCTTTTCGAGGTGTTCGGTCACCCAATCGCCCATGACCTGCGGATTGACAAGGTTTGTGAGTTTGGTAATTTCAGCCATAGTATTTCTCCTTTTCTGTCAGATCTGTCAAGGTGTAACTGCAACAATATTCAGACATTGCCAAAAGCCGATTATTCAGCACCCAAACCGGCCGCGATAGCCTTCCGGGTTTTCGTCAAACAGCCGCAGACGGTCTTTAAAACTCAGATCATCTGGAACATCCTCCTGACTGCGTCCCATTGGACGGACCCCTTCCAGCCGGGGGCGGAAGAACTGAGGAAAGCGGGATTTTATTTGTTTAAATATTTGTTCAAAATCTGTCACACCGTCCCATTTTGTCTTTTCCAGCAGATATTCGCCGTCAATCGCCCCCATCTGCTCCAGTGCTGCGACGATCAGCCGGTCGCGCTGTTTTCTGAACGTTTCCGTCTCCTGAAACAGCTTTGTACAAACATCCCACAGATCAGCGGCATCCCTTTTCAGCCGGTCACATTCTGCCGTCAGAGCACTTTTTTCATCGGCAAAAGCGTCCTGCTCTTCCCCGTCCGGTGCAGCCTGCAAACTGTCATCGTCTGCCGAACGCTGTTCGGATGACGTACTTTCAGCCGGCTGTTCCTCAGAACAATCCATCGTCCCTGCTGAACAGCCCGGTTCTGTTGGATTTTTGTCCACCCCGGTGATTTCCTGCTGAGCGGCGGTATCATCCTGCCCGTTGTTCAGATTCATTCAGCCACCTCCTGTTCAGAAGCCTGTGCATTTGTATCCTTTTCCTGCTCAAGCCGTGCAAGCTCTTCCTCGACGCTGATGACCCAGGGGTGGTTTTCCAGCATCGTGCGTCTGGAGAGCAGCCCGGCACTTGCGGTGCACTGGTCGATTGCGTCGCCCTCGCTGATGATGATATCCCGGTTCAGGATGATTTCAGCCGACACATCGGAAAAATCCCCCAACCCCATCAGCCCGGCAAACAGCGCGACGAAATACACCATCTGCTCAAACCCGGCCGCGAACGCGCTTTCAATCCCAGCGCAGTCGAGGTCGAGGTCAGCATACAAAAACTTCATTGCGACCCCTGACGCCGTCCCGAACGATTCGTTCTGGGTATCGACTCCGCGGCCGATCTCGTAGAGGTCCTTCCGGTCCTGCTGGAGATGGGCGAGCAGCGAATCGGTATGGACCGGCTGGGCCTTGATATCCAGCCCGCCGCCGTCGGAGACCTTGACTGCCCGGTAACGGGCGAGGTTTTCGCGGAACTCGCCGAGATCGGTACCATCATAGTTGGTCAGCACCATCAAAGCACCGCTGGTCTCGCCGAGGTTGTCGCTGTCCTCCGATTTGAGCAGGTCATAATCGTCGATCAGCGGCTTGATAAACCGGATCAGCGGCAGCTCCTCCTCATTGTAGCGGAACGGGATAAACGGCAGCCTGTCCAGCAGCATGCCTTTGCCATCCAGCGTCAGATGCGGCTGTTTTTCCCCATCCGGTTCCATCCGTCCATTGTGGTAGAAATAGTCCTGCACCCCGTCGCAATCCCAGCAGCGGACCAGCAGCCGTTTTTCCATCCTTCCCCGGCTGTACTGCTGAACCGGGATCAGCCGAAGCACCATCTGAAGCCGGTCCTGATCCCCATTTTCCCAGACGGGAATCAATTGTTCGGAAGGAATCAGCTTAAAGCAGATTTCCCCGTTTTCCGGCCAGACCTGCATCCAGCCAATCCCCTTGTTGACCGCCTCCTTGCAAAGGGTCCGCATCCTGGCCCGCATTGTCTGGTCAAACGTCCTGGCCATCAGCCGGGAAAAGGCGTCGTTTTCACAGCGGATGGTAAACGGGCGGCCGAACAGGTACTGTGCCTTCTGGTCGACCAGTTTACGGACGAAGCCGTGTGCGATTTTAGACGCAGGCTGGGTTTCATCGGGGATTCTTCTGCCGTCCTTTCCGATCTGCCAGTGGGTACGGCGGAGGATATCCCCCCGGTTTTCATAATAACGCTGGCCGGTGAGCATTTCCCTGCGTTTTTCACCGGAGAGGAACTCGCGGACGATATCCGCGAGAATTTCCCGGTCAGAGGGCGGGGCCTGCTCAGCCAGCAGCCGCAAAATCCGTTGCGTTTCGGTCATAATCGCTCCTTTCGGAAATTACCCCGGTGTTTCCTCGTCCCAGACCTCGATCATAGCCTGAATCAGCAGCTTTTCACGCGGCGGAAGAGAGGCATATTCGCCCGGTCGGATACCGCACCGGACAAAGCACCAGAAGGCATAATTCAGTTCGCCGTCTCCCCGCCGCAGGCTTTTTTTAAGGTATTTTTGATATTTTCCACCTCAGCACCGGCGATAAAGCCGCAGACCTCCCGCGCGGCAGCGAACAGCCTTGCGAACTCGCCGGCGGTCAGCATCACCCCCAGCAGTGCCTCTTCCCCCATCACCCCCCAGCTCTGCTGGAGGGTCTGGCTTTTGAGGTCGGGGCTGGTTACGCAGGCGGCGGTAAAACGGCGGAGATAGTTTTCACGGTCAAAAGCCGGCTGTTCAATTCCGGTGCTCTGACGCTGGCAGCTGCGGCGGATGCGGGAATTTTCCTCTTCCGAGATCCCCTTCAGTTTAAAGGGGACGGGGTTTCCGTCCGCATCCCGGAACCTGTCCGAGAGAATAACTTCCGTTTCTCTTGCGGACAGGACATCTGGCCGGAGAAAGGCCTGTAAATCCATTCTATCCTGCCTCCTTATTCAGTAAACGGCTGGAGAATTTCCGCGTCGTCAAAGGTAAAGGAGAGCTCCTCATCGAGGAAATCCTCTGCGACGTCGAGTTTGGCGAGGACGACCTTGTCAAGGTTGCAGTTTTTGAGGACGACCGACTGACTGCCAAAGGCGCACTGGGGGTCCTGATTGATCACAACGATATCAAAATAGGTATCGACGCCGTTTTTCATATATTCCAGCATCAGCTGGCGGAACAGGCTGGTCACATAATAGACTGTCATCTTGCCGCTGCCGGAAAAGCCTGCGCTCTTAAACTGGTCGCCTCTGCGGCCAAGGGTACGGACCGACTGTTTGTGTTTGGTGACGGTAGCGGTCACGTTTTTGAGGTAGAGCAGCTCACGGTTTTGACCGTCGAGCTTGACATAAGCTCTGCCCTCCTGACCGCTGACGAGATTTTCGGCTGTCAGATAGCTCATACACAACATCCTCCCTGCGGGCACACCCGCTGACGAAATGATACAGACTGACAAATAGATGCAAACCGTTACTCTTCCGGCAGCGTCAGCATCTGACCCGGATCAATCAGGTTCGGATTGCCGATGCCGGATAGCTCAGCAATTTCACTGTAACGGCGGCCGTTACTCTTCCGGCAACGTCAGCACCTGGCCCGGATCAATCAGATTCGGGTTGCCGATGCCGGATAGCTCGGCAATTTCAGAGTAACGGCTTCCGTCCCCAAGGTACTGCTTGGCGATAGCCCAGAGGGTATCGCCCGATTTGACGGTATAGGTCTGCGGGGACTGGCTGACCTCGGTACGGACGGTACTGCTTTCGGTGATCTGGAGAACGGTTGCCTCCGCGTCGCGGTATTCCTGAAGCCGGACCCGGTAGCAGATCGACTCGTCCCCTCCTTCCTGCCAAAGCTCCAGTTCTTCCAGCGTGGCTTCCATCTGGATATCCAGCTGGACCCCGCTCATCACAAACGGATAGTGTTTTTTCTCTGCCAGCATTTTTTTCAGCTGTTCGGCGG
>DCTE01000025.1:4045-4286 GCA_002329405.1 Ruminococcaceae bacterium UBA1448
GACCACCTGCTGCCCAGGCGGACAGAGTTGGGTAATCTCGCCGACCTCCATCAGCGCGACCCGCTGGTGGGAAGCGGCCTGCGAGAAAATGACCTTTTCGGGCGGCAGAAAGACGACCTCTCCAAATGTAACCGTTGCCATCATTGATCCCCCCTTGCTCAACCGAATGCACCTTCGGTGCTGTTGGCGATCTCCTGCCCGAGCCTGCGTTCCAGCCGGTCGAGCAGCCGGTCTTCCTGTC
>DCTE01000025.1:4323-6497 GCA_002329405.1 Ruminococcaceae bacterium UBA1448
CCGCCTGCTGCCTGGACGCGGCCTTTCCCCCATCAGACGCCGCCCCGGAAAACGGCAGCTGCTGCGCCGCCCCCCAGACACCATCCGCACGGGAAGAGACTGTGACAGGAGACACTGCGACAGAAGACGCAGCCGCCTTTTTCCACAGGTTCCCGCCTGCCGTGCCAGTCTGATCGGAAAAGATACCTGACCCGAGACGGATACCGTCATCAGGATAGTCCTGCACCCCCATCGACAGCATCTCTGCTGAAAGGACGTCCGTTTCATCCGGCAGACCAACTGCCCGGCTCCACAGCTGTTCCTGTCCTGCGGACAGCGCATCCACCGTCCACAGAACGTCCATTTCCTGCGCGTCTTTTCCTACCGACAGCACCGGGAACGGTACCCCCGCCCGCGATTGGATATCCGGCAAACCATCGGAAAGACTGCTTACAACCGATTGAAAAGGAAGGCTTTCCTGAAACCTTTCCTGCCCGTCAGCGGCAGCAGCCGGATACAGCAGCATTGCCGCCGGGTCGTGAACAATCGCCCTGTCATCACCGAATAACCCATCCGTCTGCCTGCCCGCGGTATTCCAAACCGGCAGCCGGAGCAGGNNCAGCAGCTCATTGAAATAGGAATCAAAATCCCCATCAGCAGCGACTTCCACCTGGTCCAGCCCGTAAAAGGGCCAGCCGACATCCCACATGTCATCATCACCCCCTCAAGACGAAGTTTCAACCGTCCAGTACGCCTCGATATTGCCGAGCCGTGAATGGACAGTAAATGTGATATCCGCCGCGTCCCGCTGCTGGGTACGGGAGACGGTGAAGCTGTCGACCTCTTCGATCCTGTCGTCCCGAAGCAGCGCGTCGCGGATCATCGTCGGTGCCTTCTGCTGAACATCCGAAAAACCACTGCCGATCAGCGTATCCAGCTCACTTCCATACTGCCAGGAATAGATTGGATATCTGTACCGTGGGACTTCCAGCATGACCCGGATTGCCTGACAAAGGCTGTCCAAGCCGCTGATTTTTGTGCCGCTCATCTCATCGAGGTTCCAGGTCACGTCCCCCATTTTGCGGGACGCGCCGCCCTCGATGACCGGCAGCAGACTGAGTATACTCATCCTTCACCCCCTCAGATTTCAACAACCTGCCTTACATTTCCGACGTCACCGACCCTTCCCAGCACCAGATATTCCCCGGACAGGGAGAGCAGGATCACCCTGTCCCCGGCCTGTAACCCCGGTTCAATCAGATAGGTTTTGTCCATCGTATGGACGTCAGCCTCATGGACAAGATGGAACTCCTGCCGTACAAGGAAATGCGGGACGACCAGTGCCTGCCCCTCCAGCAGCAGCCGGTTGTCAACCCGTACCTTAAGGGGGCTGACCGCCTCAACCGTCCCGAACAGCATCTGCCCTTCGACCGAAGCGGAGATGCTGCCGGAGGAAGACTTGCGCAGCAAGTCAGAGATCATCAAACTCCTCCTTCCGACTGGCCGCTCGCAACCAGTTTCATCGTATAGCCGCCGGTCGTGAACCGGTGTTCCGATTCAAGAATCCTGAATTTACCGTCCACCCCCATCTCCGGCAGGCTGACCCGCACCAGAAATCCGGCACGGCAGAGCAGGTTTCCTGCCGCATTCATCGTCAGTTGGGTCAGTTCCCGGTTTTTCTGGCTGAGCAGCTGGGACAGACGCTGGTTGATTTCCGAATCGGTGGTATTCTGCGGCAGGGTCTCGCTGTACTGGAGCACCCCCCAGCGGGCGATGGAAGCGGCGTCCTCCTTTACGAAAAATTCGCGGGTACCGGCGCGGCTGTTTTTGCGTACCAGCTGGATACGGTTGTAGGTATCACTCCCGATATCTGCGCTTGCAATACAGCTGGAGAGGAGGTTTTCCCCTGTCAGCGTCAGCCCGGTATCGAGGCTTTCCTCCCGCATCAGCCGCAGCTCTCCTGCATCATCCAGAAAGGTCAGCTTGCCGCCGCCGAGCTTTTCGCTTTCGGTACAGGCGGCGGATATGATATCCAGCAGTGTCTGCCGGTCGGCGACAAGGCTTGGGATGGTCACACCATAATCTTCTGCCCCCGCGAGGGTGAGCCCGCGTTCACCGCAGATATCGCGGACGACACCGGCGGCTGTGATATTGGCATAGACCTTGGTATCGCGGCAGAGCAGATAACGGATTCC
>DCTE01000025.1:6515-6694 GCA_002329405.1 Ruminococcaceae bacterium UBA1448
GTCAGTGTGCGGCCGAACCTGGAAGATTCCAGCGTGAAGATATAGCCGGAGAAGATATCATTGCCATCGGCGGAGAGGGTCAGCTGCATGCCGCAGCGGAGGGGGACGGTGGTATCGGGGGTAAACACCTCCATCACACCGGCACCCGCCATCCGTTTGGTGCGGATCACAGCACTGCC
>DCTE01000008.1 GCA_002329405.1 Ruminococcaceae bacterium UBA1448
CTGCGCTCCCTAAATGCCGATGCTGTACCACGCACCAGATGCCTGGCAAACGAGAGATGATTTGCCGTTTTGGTGGATTGATCAATCAGAATAGGAGGAATGCGCAAAATGTCTAAAGTTTGTCCCGGATGCGGGAAAATAGTGAAAAGCAGATTCTGCCCCGAATGCGGCAGGGAGGTCAATCCGCCGCCAGCTAAAGATACGGAGCAGAATGACCATCCGCGGAAAAAAATTGAGCTGCCGACCGGGAGGGTTTTCTGGATAACAGCGGCTATTGTTGCAGTTGTCCTTCTTATACTGGGGATGTATGGCGCGAGTGCGCTGTTCGATTATTTTACCAGCGGGCTGACGGATCTCTACCTGAATGGATCGTGAATATTTGTTTGGCTTGCTGCGTGCCTGCTGAAAAATTATCCTGGATCTGGATGAGAGCCGGCGGCCATTGGATATCCAAACTGTATTTCACAGGCATACAATTGCTTGAATGTATCTTTTGAAGAAAAACGCAGAGCTGCTGTCGCAGGACAGCTGTTGAACAAGTTTCTTCCATATAAATGCAAATATATTTTGCAAAGAATCAGAAAGAAAGGAAATGTCTTATGCCATACTTGATTTTGACGGTTGCAATTCTGCTGATACTGGTCGTTACGCTGTTTTTGGTGCATCCAAACCGCCGCCGGGATACCAGAAAGTTTGAAAAAAGGCCGTTTGCTCACCGGGGATATTATGATAATGACCGTGGTATCCCGGAAAATTCCCTTGCGGCGTTCCATCGCGCACGGGCGTATGGTTATGGCGTTGAACTGGATGTCCAGCTGACAAAAGACGGCGAGGCGGTAGTTTTTCATGATGATGATTTAAAACGGATGTGCGGGAACGACGGACATGTTTATGACTTCACCCTCGCCCGGCTGCGTCAGTTCCGGCTGCTGAAAACACCCGAACAGATTCCGCTTTTCGCCGATGTACTTAAGGAATTGGGCGGCATGCCGGTCATCTGCGAGATCAAGGTCCCGGCCGGTCAGGACTACCGTCCGATCTGTGAAAAGGCCGCCCAGCTGATGGACGGGTATAAAGGGGACATCTGCGTCGAATCGTTCGACCCGCGGGCAGTCGGCTGGTTCCGTAAAAACCGCCCGGATATGATCCGCGGCCAGCTGACGATGAATTTCTACAAGGAACCCGGATACAGCCTGCCGATGCAGATTGCGATGAGCGAACTGTTGGTCAATCTGATCGGACGGCCGGATTTTATCGCCTGGGGGGTCGATACCAAAGAGACAATCGGGCTGAAAATCTGCCGCAGTTTCCGGCCGATGATGGTCGCGTGGACGGTCTGCTCCCAGCAGCAGCAGGACCAGCTGCTTAAGCGGTACGATACGCCGATTTTTGAACGTTATCCCGCGCAGGGATAACTATGTCCCGCGCAGGGATAACTTGAAAGGTAAAGCAATGAGTTACAGAGGAGAAAGAGAATGCGGATTTTGATTATTGACGGACAGGGCGGGAAGATCGGACGGAGCATCGCCGAAGCGGTGCTGAAAGAGCTGCCAGGCGCGGAAGTCGACCTCATCGGGACCAACGCGATTGCAACCGCCAACATGCTTAAAAGCGGAGCAAAAAACGCCGCGACCGGCGAAAACCCGGTCGTCGTGATGGCACCGCGGGCAGATGTGATCATCGGCCCGGTCGGGATTGCGGTCGCTGACTCAATGATGGGGGAGGTGACCCCCAAAATGGCGGCGGCAGTCGGCCAGAGCCGGGCAAAAAAAATCCTGATTCCGATGAACCGTTGCGATATCATGATCGCCGGAGTCGGAGAACTGCCGCTTTCGGAGATGGTGCGGAGAGNNAATGTTGAAGGGGGAGCCGAACAACTTTTGTGCGGTTTGCTGAAAGTTTAAAAAAAGCGTTTTTTTCCAGAAAAACTCTTGCAATTTGGGTAAAAGAATGGTATTATATAAAGGCTGTCATAGTCTGTCGGGCGTGTCTTTAAGTGGTTCCTCACCGGTTCCGCTGCTGACAGGAATGTGATGCCTATTCATTGGTCTGCCGGAAAACAGACCTCGTGTGAGGAGGTGCAAATATGCCGAACATCAAATCTGCTAAGAAAAGAGTTAAAGTAACGGACACTAAAACTCTGCAGAACAGAATGCTCAAGGGTAAGCTCAAAGCTGCTCTGAAGGCTGTTGACGCTGCTGCAGCAAATGGTACTGCCGACGAGGCGGTTCTGAAGGCTGCGTACAAGACGATTGACCAGTCTGCTGCCAAGGGTATCATCCACAAGAACAAAGCTGCCAGAAAGAAAGCTCAGGTCGCTGCCCGCGTTTCCACAAAGGCGTAAGACCAGCTGCTGGTTTATAGCGTGAAATGACCGTCACTCCTCCAACCTCTGGGAGCGGCGGTTTTTTGTTTGCCCGGAAATCCAAAGATCAGATAAATTGCAGGTGAGGTATATCTCTGAAGAATCTGGAGATAGATAGGATGAGGAAATGAACAGAGGGCAGGCGGCGTTTTTTGGACAAAAAAAGCAGGCTTATTGATATTTGGAGAAAAAAAACATAAATTTTGTATATTTAGTATTTTTTATATATAAAATGACGAAAATGAAAGTACAAATTGCTCATTGTTGCATTTTTAAGACGATGAAGCGAAAAATAGACAAAAAGTTACCCGATCATATGGTAAATATTACTTGCAAAATATTAGAGAAATCGTAAGAAAAATAAAAATATTGGGAAGTTTTTTATGACAGACAATTTATTGAGGTAAAGCAAATTTCCTGTTTTAGTTGGAAAAAAGCGTCTTTTTCTGAAAATTTGCGGTTGTTATTGCATTTTGTGAAGAAATGTGTTATACTAATGAACAGTTTAAGAAAATATCTGGAACAGAAGCTGACGAATCAAAAAGATGCAATTTGATTTTCAAGCAAATTCATCTGTGACGCAGCTGCTGGCAGGTGTTTTTTTACTGCATACATTCAGCTGATATTTTTCGGTGTTTGCCGTAAAATATAAATATTCATTGGAGGGAAACTAAAATGAAATCCAACTTCAAAAAGGTATCTTCTCTGCTTTTAGTTGCGATTATGGCGGCTGGCGTGTTCTCCGGCTGTGGCAACCAGAACGGTACCNNGACTGACAGCTCCACCTCTTCGACCGAGAGCAGCACCTCTTCGACCGAGACCACCGAAACCCGTCCCAACCGTATTATCTACGGTTCCACTACCGGTATTTCCGGTGACCTGGGCAACGCATGGTGGACCAACAACGCGGACGATATGACTCTGCGTCAGTTGATTGATGACTATGATATTGTCATTTCTGATCAGGGCGGCGCGTTTGTTATCAATGAGACCGTTTGCGGTGGTGTTGAAACCACCGACAACGAGGATGGCTCCAAGACCTTTACCGTCACGATCAATGAGGGCCTGACCTACAACAACGGTGAGCCGATCACCGCTGCCGACTATGTCGCGTATGCGCTGATTCTGTATTCTCCGGCTGCTTTGGAAGCTAAAGCACAGGCTAGTCCCGATAAGATTGTTGGTGCTACTGAATATCAGTCGGGTGAAACTCCTTATCTGTCCGGTGTTCGTCTGCTGGATGAATATACCTATTCTGTTACCATTTCCGCTGATTATGTTCCTTATTATTATGAGCTGACCTACGCTTCTTTCAGCCCCCTGTACCTTCCTCAGTATGCTTCGGCTGATCTGACTGTCAAGGATGACGGCGATGGCGCTTATCTGGACGGCGGTTCTCTGGTTGCATCTGAGATCGACGCTTCCCGTTGGGTTTATGAAGGCCGTGTTTCGGCTGGTCCTTACCAGGTTGTCAGCGTTGACACTGGTGCAAACGAAGCAGTTTTGGAGATCAACCCCAACTACGCAGGCAACTTTGAGGGCCAGAAACCTTCGATTGAGCAGATTGTCATGGTCAAGTCTGTTACCGAGACCGAGTTTGACGCACTGAAGACCGGTTCGATCGACTTGCTCAACCAGCTGTCTGACGGCAACGAGATCAATACCGCACTTGACCTGGTGGAAGAAGGCGGTTATGAAGTTTGTGCATTTGAGAGAAACGGTTACGGCAAGCTGACCTTCCAGTGCGACTTTGGCCCGACCCAGTTTGAGGCTGTCCGTTATGCAGTTGCTTACCTGCTCGACCGCAACGATTTTGCGAACCAGTTCTGCCAGGGCCACGGCTCTGTCGTTCATGGTCCTTACGGCCTGAGCATGTGGATGTACAAGGATTCTGAGGAACTGTTCGCTTCTGAGCTGAATACCTATGCTTACGATCCTACCAAGGCTGTTGAGATTCTGGAAGAGGACGGCTGGGTCCTCGACGAAAACGGCAATCCTTATGAGAGCGGCACCCGTTACAAAGAGGTTACCGCTGAAGAGGCCGGCGATTACCCGCTGAATGTCACCCTCGCCGACGGTCGCATCCTGATGCCGCTGCACATCATGTGGGCTTCCTCTGAAGATAACCCTGTTTCCGAGCTGCTGGCAGTTATGCTGACCAACGGCCAGCAGACCGCAGACGCCGGCATGGTCATCGAACAGACCACCATGACCTTTGATGAGCTGCTGCTGTATATGTACCGTGATTCGACCCAGGGCGACAAATATGGCGTTCCGACCTATGGCATGTATAACCTGGCGACCAACTTCTATGCAAACTATGATCAGTCTGATACTTATACAACTGATCCTCAAAAAGTATCGCTGGGTTATAATAGCAACTACCTGTTTGACGATGAGCTGGATCAGCTGGCAAATGATATGGTTTACGGTGTTGAAGCTGGTGACGATGAAACCTACCTGGAGATTTGGCAGGATTTCATGATTCGCTGGAACGAACTGCTGCCTGACCTGCCGCTGTACTCCAACGTTTATTATACCGTTTATCCTGAATGGCTGGAAGGCTTTGAAGAGAACAGCCTTTGGGAATTCCAGCGTGCAATTGTTTATGCATCCATTCCCACCGCTGAAACCGCGGAATAATTTGTAGTTTCCCTTTGTTCAGAAACGGCGGGGCGGCTGTAAGCTGCTCCGTCGTTTCTGAGATAATATCCATTTTGTAAATTTGAATGGATTACTCATTCGATTTTTGTATAATCCACCGAAAATACCGGCCTACTGGCCGTTGATTCTGTCTGGTACCCATGAAGCCTGCAAGAGCAGCTGAACCGGCAAGGCCGGGAATGATCTGTTCGGAATGGCAATTGCATGGTTTTCTGGCCTTTCCCGCTGCGGGAACGCGGCTGCCGGATCCTTGCGGTTTTCATGGATACCAAACAATACCTGATCATATCAAAACAAAATTAGATAGGAGGGGAACAGATGAAAAAATATTTTCTGAAGCGTCTGCTGTATATGGTTCTGGTCTTCCTGATCGTATCGCTGCTGATGTACTTTCTCTACAACCTGATTCCCAATGACCCCGCACGCGCCGAGCTGGAAGGGCTGAAAAACACCTTAAAGCCGGAAGAGTACGAAATCATGTACCAGCGGCTGCGGGAACAGATGGGGCTGAATGACCCGCTGATCGTTCGTTACGCACGCTGGATGGGCTTCCTTCCAGAAAAGGCATCTGGCGTTTTTAACGGCTTGCTGCAAGGTTATCTCGGTTATTCTTCCTACTTTAAACAGGACGTCATTCAGATTCTGCCTGAACGGATGGCCAATACCATCTTTATCAACATATTCGTCACCATCCTGTCGCTGGCGATTACGATCCCGCTTGGCATCATATGTGCTGTGCGGAAGCGCGGAAAACTGGACAATACCGTTCAGGTTTTGACTATCGTCGGCTATTCGATCCCGATTTATATTATCGCGCTGCTGTTTATCTGGCTGTTTGGTGTGACGCTCGGATGGTTCCCGGTCATGGGCATTAAGACGCCTGGTTCCAATTATACCGGAGTGAAAGCTTTTCTAGACGAGCTGTATTACCTTACACTGCCGATTTTAGTCATGACTTTTGCGTCATTGGGCGGCATGACCCGCTATGTCCGTACCGCGATGATCGACGCACTGGGCATGGATTATATCCGCACCGCACGGGCAAAAGGCCTGCGGGAAAAAGTGGTTATCTACTCGCACGCATGGCGCAATGCGCTGATGCCGGTCATCACCGTAATCATCAGCTGGTTTTTGGGCATCTTCTCGGGTTCGGTTATTGTTGAAAACACCTTTGGCCTCAACGGCATGGGCAATCTGTATATCACCGGCCTGACCAACCACGACTATGAACTGGTGCTGGCTGTCCAGATGTTCTATACCGCGGTCAGCCTGATCGGCGCACTGATTATGGACCTGAGCTACGGCCTGGTTGACCCCCGTGTTCGTGTCGACAAGTAAGGAGGGGATAAAATGGCAAAGAACAACAACAAACCTTCGGGCGGCTTTTTATCCCGTCTGTTCGGCAACCGCAACAAGACCTTTTCCCTGGAAGAGGAACAGGTCCAAAGCCCCGGCCGTCTGGTGCTGAAAAACTTTCTGCATAACCCGCTGGGCATGACCGGCCTGATTGTCTTTCTGGTGATCTTTTTGATCGTCCTGATCGGGCCCCGTTTCCTTCCGCTGGATCTGTCCTATCAGGACAACACCCAGACCAACGTCCCTCCGACGATGAGCATGATGACTCCGCCGAAAAATATGGAAGGGAAGCTGGTCGACATCGCGCCCGGTACCACTTATGCTGTCGGTGTCACCGACCAGGGCAAGGTGTATACCTGGGGCTATACCAAAATTACCGATAAAATTGACCTTGCCAATATTCCTGATGAGGTCAAGGAAGCCAATATTGTCAACATTGCGGCTGGCTATGATCATATCGCCGTTCTGGATGACGAGGGCCAGATCTACGTCTGGGGCAACGACCGTCTCGGACAGGCGATCCTGCCGACCGAATTGCAGACGGCGATGATCTCCCACCGTGACCTTGGATTTGTCCAGCTGGAAGCCGGTTATCAGTTCACCGTCGCGGTCACCGAAGACGGCGATGTTTACACCTGGGGCAACCAGAACATGTGTGATGTCAAGGTTAAACAGGATATCAAGGGCCGCGTCAAAAAGGTCGCGCTGACCACCTATAACTATATCGCGCTGCTGGATGACGGAACCGTCTCTTACGGCGGCTTCCAGACCAACCCGATCTCCAACGTCCCCGAACTCTCCAATATTGTCGATATCGCCGCAACTGCCAACACCTGTGCGGCAGTCGATGCCGATGGCAATATCACCATCTGGGGCAGCCCTACCCATGGGGAGGATCAGGTGCCTGAGATGAGTGCAAAACCGGTTGAACTGTACGGTGGTCTGAACCACTATACCGCTTTGCTGGAAAACGGCGAAGTCATCTCCTGGGGCGATAATATCCACGGCCAGGCGGAAGTGCCGGATGTTGTTGTCCAGAAAGATATCGAAACAGTATTTGCTGGCTTCTATCAGAACTATGCCTTCACCACCGACGGCGAGATCGAGACCTGGGGCCTGAAAGGCTATCTGTGCGGTACCGACGACTTTGGTCGTGATATCTTTACCCGTATTGTCAATGGTGGCCGCGTTACCATGACGGTCGGTGCTGTTTCGGTTATTATCTCGCTGTTCATCGGTATCCTGATGGGCGGTATCGCCGGTTACTTCGGCGGATGGGNNTGGGTGGATATGCTGGTCATGCGTATCTCTGAGATCATCGGCGGCCTGCCGTTTTTGCCGTTTGCACTGATCCTGTCGGCAATTATCGGTACGTCTATTTCGGTTGAACAGCGGATGTATCTGATCATGGTGGTATTGGGCGTATTGTCCTGGCCGCCAACCTGCCGTCTGATCCGTGCCCAGATCCTCAGCCAGCGTGAACAGGAATTCGTCACCGCTGCCAAGGCAATGGGCGTACGGGAAGTCGCGATTATCTTCCGGCATATCCTGCCCAATATCCTGTCACTGATCCTGGTTACTGCGACCCTCGACTTCGCGACCTGCATGCTGACTGAGTCGTCGCTGTCCTACCTGGGCTTCGGCATCTCGCCGCCAACCCCCACCTGGGGCAACATGCTGACCGGCGCCAACAACTCGGTGGTTATTCAGCAGTATTGGTGGCGGTGGGTATTCCCTGCGGCTGTCTTCGGCATCTGCACCATCTGCATCAACCTGGTGGGTGACGCCCTTCGGGACGCCTTTGACCCCAAATCGGCTGAGCGCTAAGGAGGTTTGATGTATGGCACTGTTGGAAATCAATCATTTACGGACATTTTTTAAAACCAAGCGCGGCATCGTCAAGGCGGTCAACGACGTCAGCTATTCAGTTGACGCCGGAAAGGTGCTGGGCGTCGTCGGCGAGTCCGGTTCGGGCAAGAGCGTCTCGGCAATGAGCATTTTGCAGCTGCTGGACAACAATGGTTATATCGAAAGCGGCGAAATCCATTTTGACGGCAAAGACCTGACCAAGCTGACCAAAAATGAGATGTACAAGATCCGCGGCAACGCGATTTCAGTTATCTTCCAGGAACCGATGACCAGCTTG
>DCTE01000064.1:0-3266 GCA_002329405.1 Ruminococcaceae bacterium UBA1448
CGTAACATCATCGGCGATCTGGATCTGGATGCAACCCTCACCTCCCGCGATATCATCAACACCAAGATCACGGCTATTCTGGACGAAGCGTCCGATAAATGGGGCATCAAGGTCACCCGTGTTGAACTGAAAAATATCATGCCGCCCAGAGAAATTCAGGATTCGATGGAAAAGCAGATGAAGGCAGAACGTGAAAGACGTGAAGCTATCCTCCAGGCAGAAGGCCGTAAAAAGAGCCAGATCCTGGTTGCTGAAGGTGAAAAGGAATCTCAGATTCTCCGCGCTGAGGCTGAAAAAGAATCGGCTATCCTCAAGGCTGAGGCTGAAAAGGAAAGACGCATCAAAGAGGCAGAAGGCCAGGCTCAGGCTATCCTTACCGTCCAGCAGGCAAATGCAGACGCACTCAAGCTGCTGACTCAGGCTGATCCTTCCGGCAAGGTCCTGACCCTTAAGAGCCTGGAAACCCTCGCTCATGTTGCCGACGGCAGAGCAACCAAGATTATCATTCCCAGCGAGATCCAGAATCTCGGCGGGCTGGTTGCTTCCCTGAAAGCATGCGCCGATGTGGCAGAAGACGAAAATACAAAAGCATAACCGTTTGATTGGGCCGGGCGTTTTGAACGCCCGGCCTTTTTGTTTATTTGCCTATACGAAAAGATGTTGTTTTGCAGAAGGAAAAGATCATATACTGAATGGTGCTGTAGTTCTTGACAATCTCGCTTTAATGTGATACGATGTCAATAACTTTAACGCGTCGAATGGCTGAACCGGCTGCATAATCGGTTGGCTCTGCAAAGATGCGCAATTTTGACTGGAAGGATGCTGACATATATGAAATATCTGGTTGTCCTGTGTGACGGTATGGCGGATACGCCCGTTGCTGAACTGGGCGGTAAAACGCCGATGGAAGTTGCCCATAAAGAAAACATGGATGCTTTGGTGCAGGAATCCATCGTCGGGATGGCAAAGACTGTCCCCGATGGCATGAAACCGGGCAGCGATGTCGCAAACCTTTCTGCGCTGGGATATGACCCTGCTTCCTGCTACACCGGCCGTTCCCCGCTGGAAGCTGCCAGTATCGGAATCGACCTTTCCCCTGTCCAGTATGCGATCCGCTGCAATCTGGTCACGTTAAGTGATGAGGAAAACTACCAAGATAAAACAATGGTCGACTATTGCGCGGGCGATATCTCGACTGAAGAAGCAGCTCAGCTGGTCCAATGGCTGGACGAAAAGCTGCCTGCCGGTGTCCGTCTCTACCCCGGCGTCAGCTACCGGCACTGCCTGGTCTGGGATAATCCGTCGGATGATCTAGGCGAACTGACTCCGCCGCATGATATTTCCGGCAAAAAGATTACCGAATTTCTGCCTGACCCTGAAAAGGCTGGTTTATTGCTTGAACTGATGAAAGAAAGCAACCGCATTTTAATGGAACACCCGGTCAACAAAGCACGTGTTGCTGCTGGAAAACATCCGGCAAATTCAATCTGGCTGTGGGGACAGGGCAGAAAGGCTGCTTTGACCAACTTCACTGAAAAAACCGGATTAAAAGGAGCCGTCATCTCGGCGGTTGACCTGATCAAGGGAATCGGCGTCCTGTCGGGCATGCAGGTCATTGAGGTACCCGGTGCGACCGGATATATCGACACCAACTTCGATGGCAAGGCTGCTGCTGCAATTGATGCTTTCAAACAAGGGGCCGATCTGGTGTATGTCCATGTCGAAGCACCGGACGAGTGCGGTCACAGAGGTGAAGTTCAGAATAAAGTCCGTTCGATTGAACTGATTGACAGCAAAATTCTGGGGCCGGTTCAGTCGGTACTGGCTGAGATGGGTGACTACCGCATTATGGTTCTCCCCGATCACCCGACTCCTCTTGCAATCAAGACCCACTCGGCTGACCCGGTTCCGTTCATGATTTATGACAGCCGTTCTGCTGCTCCCGGTGCTCCGGTCTTTACTGAAAAGTCCGCCGAACAAACTGGGCTGTACTATCCGCAGGCCAGCAAACTTATGGAGCTGCTTACAGAGCAGTATTAACTGTAACTTTAACTAACTGAATAAATCGAATAGCCGGAGGCTGTCAAAGGCAGTTTCCGGCTATCGTTATGGGGCAACACCGGCGGCAGGAGTAATTCTGTCGCCGGTGTTTTGCCGGCGGCCCTTTTCTTAAAAACTTTTCATCTTTTTCAAAAAATGTAAGTTTCTTACGGAATTTGTCAAAAATTATTGCTATTTATATAGTAATATGATAAAATCAAATTAACACAATAGCATATGCTGGCAGCACCCCTAAAGTTTAGAAAGGATGGAGTTTTTAGATGGCACAAAATAAAATTACACAGTTTTTTTCTGCCAGAGACATGACGACAGGCAGTACCGCCGGCGCAATCGTCCAGTTTACAATTCCGTTGTTGATTGGCAATATCGCCCAGCAGTTGTACAGCACCGTCGATTCGATTGTCGTCGGTAAGTATGTCGGCGATAACGCACTGGCGGCTGTCGGTGCAAGCGGGCCGGTCACCAACCTGCNNTTCAACTGGCGCTGGTATCATGGTTTCTCAATATTTTGGTGCAAAAGACTCGCAGATGCTTTCCAAAACAATTGGCAATACA
The DNA here is from genome assembly GCA_002329405.1 of Ruminococcaceae bacterium UBA1448. Classification (GTDB taxonomy): domain Bacteria; phylum Bacillota; class Clostridia; order Oscillospirales; family Ruminococcaceae; genus Faecivivens. The sequence goes on from DCTE01000064.1 coordinate 2,617, forward strand.
CTCGTTATGACGTTAATCGCCGGTATTGTGATGACCGCTATGGGGGTTTTTCTGTCCAAGCCTTTTCTTGTACTGTTGGATACACCGGTCGAGATTCTGGACATGGCAGCTGACTATTTACGAATTATTTTTATCGGTATTATCGCGTTTGCATTTTATAACATTTTATCTGGTATCCTGAGGGGATTGGGCGACAGTTTTATGCCGCTGGTGTTTTTGCTTGTCTGCTGTGCAATGAACATTGTGCTGGACCTGCTGTTTGTCGCCGGATTTAAGATGGGAGTAGCTGGCGCGGCTTGGGCAACAATCCTTTCCTGGTTGGTTTCATCTGTCCTCTGCCTGCTTAAAATCGCACGAATGAAGGAAGAACTGGGGCTGGAATCTCATCACCTCAGGCTGGAAGGAAAACTCTGCAAGGAACTGATTATGCTCGGTCTTCCCTCCGGTCTGACACAGGCGATCTTTTCAATGTCCATGCTGGTCGTCCAGTCGCTGACAAACTCGCTGGGTACCGACGTCATCGCCTGCAATACCATCATCATGCGTGTCGATGGATTCGCCATGATGCCCAATTTCAGCTTTGGGATGGCAATGACCACTTTCGTTGGACAGAATGTCGGTGCCGGCCGGCTTGACCGGGTGGTCGAGGG
>DCTE01000064.1:3275-3440 GCA_002329405.1 Ruminococcaceae bacterium UBA1448
AAACGGCCTCAAACTGGGGATTGGTACATCAGCTGTTTTGGTACTTTGTCTGATCCTGTTCGGCAAATACCTGATCGAAATGTTTACAGGCACGCCCGCACTGATTACCCTGAGCAATCAGATGCTGCGGCTGCTGGCAGTCGGCTATATTGCAATGTCGGTCAC
>DCTE01000180.1 GCA_002329405.1 Ruminococcaceae bacterium UBA1448
AGTATGAAATGAGAGAGCTGATTCTTTGGTTTGACAGACTTGAAAACACTTATCGTTACAGCGCATTACTGGTGGATCGCGAATGTAACAGCTCGCTGCGTGTACCGCTGGAAGACGTGCACAGGCTGCAAGGAGACGAGAATGAATCATAAAGATGTAAAGCTGGCCATTGTTGGAGCCGGCAGAGCTTTTTTACTGGCTGCTGTGGTATCCTTTCTGATGGAAAATATCGGATGGGGGTTATGGATGCTTTTAGTTGCCGGAACTATATTTGTCATTTGGAGGTTTTATGAAAAACGTTGAATTTGTTGTGCCTGGTAAGCCGCAGGGAAAAGGTCGGCCACGGGTAGTAAATAGAGGCGGTTTTTCCCGTGCATATACTCCTTCCCAGACGGTACTTTATGAAAACTGGATTCGCACCTGTTATCAGTCAAGTACCGACTATCGTTTCCCGGATGATACGCCGCTTGAAATGCGGATTGTCGCACGATTTGCGGTGCCGAAAAGTTATAGTGCAAAAAAGCGACGGGCCTGCCTGTCGGGCGATATCCGTCCAACCTGCAAACCGGATATGGACAATATTGTAAAATGTGTTGCAGATGCCTTGAACGGTATCGCTTATCGAGACGACAGCCGGATCTTTAAACTGATCGTTGTGAAGGAATACAGCACGATTGAAGAACTAAGAGTGCAGATCAGCGAAGAACGGAAATCATTTGAGCGAGAAGTTGACCAGGAGAATTGGGGTGAAGATATTGAAAAAATATAAAAATGCAGAAGGATATGCAGATCCAACCGCCGGTAAGCTGTTTGAAGCAGAAAGTCTGGAAGAAAAGCGGCTGAATGAACTGATCCAGGTACTTAAGTACATTATTCGTCTGGCTGGATTTGATCTGATTGGCAGAATCACGCTGCTGGACAAGCGGACCGGACGAAAATATTTTTGATAAAAAGCGGCTCCCTGTCTGCCGGATGGGGAGCCTGATGCCGTATTATAACAGAATCGGAGGGTTAAATAACGTGAATGCAGAAGAGTTTCTTTGTCAGTACCAGGATTCCAAAGCCCGTCTGCGCCGTCTGGAGGAAGAACGTCAGGGCATCCGGGATCTTGTCACCCATATTACTCCCGGATACGGTTCTGTTTCGGTGCGGCATGATCCGAATATGCAGAAAATCCCGGATGCGATTATCCGTCTGGAAGAGCTGGACAAGAAGTACAGCGAGGAAAGCCGTCGAGCAGTGGAACTGATGGGGCAGATTCATGACGTAATTTATATGATACCTGACAGTAAGCTGCGGGAAATTCTGGCCATGAGGTATATATTGGGCTATCAGATAAAACATATCGCCGTGGAAACAGGTCTTTCTGTCAGTCGTGTTTCAGAACTACATAGAAGAGCATTACTGGCTATTTCCGAACAACTCCGAACTAATCCGAAATTATAAGAAATGATAAGAATTGATATAAAAGGATACGCATTGAAGTTCCGGGTTTTCCGTGGTAAGCTTATACTTGTAAAAAAGCGAAAGCGACTGCATGAAAATGTGGTCGCTTTTATATTTGTCCGGCAGCTTGAGGTCAGGCGGTCTGTAGCTCAAAACAGATGCAAGCGGGTTCGATTCCCGGCCGGATACCATTGGCGGCGCAGGTGCTCCTATCCGCGGGCTGGGGGACCCGCGGGGACCTCCTTCCTGCGCCGTCACATCAATTTTTGAAAGGCGGTGGCGGAATGACCAGAAAACAAAAACGGTTTTGTGAAGAATACCAGATCGATCTGAACGCCACCCAGGCGGCAATTCGGGCAGGATATTCTCCTGAATCTGCTGGTTCAATTGGTTCCGAATTATTGAAAAAACCTGAAATTCGTGCGCGTATAGACAAGGCGATGGCGGAGCGTTCAAAGCGTACTGGTATCAATGCCGATCGTGTGCTGCAGGAACTGGGGAAGATTGCCTTTGTAAATGCAGCGGATGTGATCGATATGAATAATGCGACAATCAAAGATGGCGCTGATCGTGATGATACGGCAGCGATTGCTTCCGTGAAAGTAAAGGTTATTTCTGGTGCGAACGGTGAGGGAGTAGAGCGGGAAATCCGTCTGGCAGATAAGCTGAAGGCACTGGAACTGTGCGGACGGCACCTGGGAATGTTTAACGACAAGCTGGATCTGACAGGGGCGGCCACAGTTCAGATCATCGACGACATCCCGGAAGGTGAGGAAGGTGCCTAAACTGACCGATCTGATCGCGCCGGCGTTTTACCCGGTGCATCGGGATATCAAGGCAGAAAAACATACCCACTATTGGCNNATTGGCTGCCCGGAGGACGTGGCAGCTGTAAATCATCGTTTGTCTCGGTGGAAATCCCGGAAGGAATGATGCGGGACGCGGCTGCTGGGAAAATAACAAACGCTCTTTGCCTGAGACGTTATGGTAACACGCTGCGGGATTCGGTGTATGAACAGATGCAGTGGGCAATCGACGCTCTGGGCGTTTCTCACCTCTGGAAAGGCAGCGTCAGCCCGATGCGGTTTACCTATCTTCCAACTGGTCAGATGATTTTGTTCCGCGGCGTAGACGACGCCACCAAGCTGAAATCAGTAAAGGTGGGAAAAGGGTACATCAAGTATACCTGGGTGGAAGAAGCCAACGAATTTGAAGGACCGGAAAAGCTGCGCAGTGTCTTGCAGTCGATCATGCGTGGCGGTGAAAAGTTTGTCTGCTTCTATTCCTTCAACCCGCCGAAAGCAGCCCGGAACTGGGTTAATCAGTATGTGCAGATCGAAAGACCAGATACGCTGGTGCATCGTTCAGATTACCGCACCGTTCCGCCACAGTGGCTGGGAGAGACGTTCCTGGCAGAAGCTGAACACCTGGCAAAGGTCAAGCCGGAAGCCTATCGTCATGAATATCTGGGCGAAGTCACCGGCACCGGCGGCGAGGTGTTTACAAATATCGTCCTGCGCAAGATCTCCGACAATGAGATCGAGGTTTTTGACCGCCTGCGGAGAGGAATCGACTGGGGCTATGCAGCCGACCCGTTTGCCTACAATGCGCTCCATTATGACAAAACACGCAGACGGATATACATTTACTCCGAAATACACAAAGTCCGGCTTTCCAACCGTGCTGCCGCTGAGATGGTGAAGAAAGAAGCCGGGAACGGCTGGATTACCTGCGACAGTGCGGAACCGAAGTCGATTGCAGAGGTGTCCGGGTACGGGCTGCGGGTGAAAGGCGCCCGGAAAGGTCCTGATTCAGTCGAATATGGAATCAAATGGCTGCAAGATCTGGAAGCGATCATTATTGACCCCGACCGATGCCCGGAGACAGCGCGGGAGTTTGGCAGCTATGAACTGGATCGGGACAAAGACGGTAACTTCAAAGCAGGTTTTCCCGATCACGACAACCATCATATAGACGCGGTGCGCTACGCCTGCGAAGATGACATGAAGAAGGTGACAATCCGATAATGCTGACCCTGACAGATCTGATCAATGCCCGCATTTCTGCTGCGGGTGCACAGAATGAAAGCGACATCATCCGATATATCCTGGAAGATGACCTGAACAGCCCGCAGAAAAAGAACATGGCGGATGGTGAGCGGTACTATGCCGCGGAACAGGACGTTTTACAGAAGAATTTCAATCAGGGAATGGTCGAGGAAACGGTCGAAGAGGAAAGCGGAGAAGAATCTGTCCGAAAACCTTTCAGCAATCCCAACCGTTCCAATCATCACAATGTAAACCCGTTTCATCAGCTGCTTGTCGATCAGAAGGTCGCTTACATTGCCGGCCGGGAACCGACGATCAGTGTTGCCGGTGCAGAAGAGGATGCAGGCTTAAAAGCGTATCAGGAACTTGTTTCCCAGGTCGCGGATGAGAACTTCAATGAGATGCTGCAAAACTGGATTCTCGGCGCCAGTAATAAGGGATTTGAAGCACTGCATTTTTACTATGACACCGACGGGAATCTGCAATACTGTATCATTCCGGCCGAGGAGATCATCCCGGTTTATGACAGCCAGTTTCAGCGAGAGCTGGTGGAGGTAATCCGCTATTATTCCATTACGGTTGTAAAAGGCGGCGTCCGGTATCAGCGGCGCAAAGTTGAATGGTGGACCGCAGAAAATGTCACCTACTACACCGAGCAGGACAAGAATCTGTATATCCGTGATCCGGCTTATCCGGTCAACCCGGCACCGCACTGGTGGGACGTTGATCTGGAAAACGGGATGGAAAAACAAAAGACTGCCCACAGCTGGGGACGGGTGCCGTTCGTGATTCTGGAAAACAACCGCAACCGGACGACTGATCTTCAGCCGATCAAAGGTCTGATCGATGGTTATGACCTGATTTCCAGCGAGGGAACTAATACCCTGTTGGATCTGGTCGAGCTTTACTGGGTGATTCAGGGGTATGGCGGCGATACGGCTGCTGCAATTGCAAGGCGGCTCCAGATCAACAAGGCGGTCAGTATCAGTGATTCTTCGGGAAAGGTGACCGCTGAACAGGTCGATCTGCCGCTGCAGGGGCGTATTGATTATCTGAAGATGCTGCGGCGGGATATCTACCATTTCGGGCAGGGAATTGATATTGACAACGATACCTTCGGGACAGCGCCCAGCGGTGTTAGTTTGCAGTTCCATTATGCTGGGCTGGACCACAAAGCCGGTCGGATGTCAGCAGCACTCAAAAAAGCAATCAAGCAGTTTTTCTGGTTCATTACCGAGGATTATAACCGCAGGAATGGGACGGATTATGACAGCTCTCTGATTCGCGTTACGCTCAACTATTCCCGTATTGCGAACGATGCCGAGACAGTCACGATCATCGCGCAGAGCAAAGGGATTGTATCTGATAAGACACTTTTGGAGCACCATCCTTTTGTATCTGATGTTAATGAGGAACTGGATCAGCTGGAAAGTGAACGGGAGAGTGAGCTTGACCGGTACGGATTCGGCAGCTTGCCGGGTCAGCAGGTGAACAGTAATGAGCAGTCGTGATTACTGGGAAAAGCGTGCACTGGAAAGCCGTCTAAGAGCGGAGCAGCAGACACTGCGCAGTGTTCGGCAGATCCAGGAGGCATATGATAGGGCAACGGCTGAGATTCAAAAGGATATTGCCTATTGGCTCTCAAAATTTGCTGATAATAACCAGATCAGTATGACCGAAGCGAAGAAGCTGCTGAAAGCGGATGAGCTGAAGGAATTCCACTGGACAGTAGAAGAATATATCCGGCATGGTGAAAACAATCTGGACGGACGCTGGGAGCGTCAGCTGGTCAATGCTTCGTCCCGTGTCCATATCTCCCGGCTGGAATCGCTGCAGACCCAGCTTCGGCAGCAGGTCGAGGCACTGTCCGGACAAAGCCAGGCAGAAATAGAAAGGCTGCTGGGAAATCTCTATCAGAACCAGTATTATCACACGGCCTTTGACATTCAAAAAGGTCTTGGAATCGGCTGGGATTTACAGAAACTGGATGACCGGAAGGTCAAAGCGGTTCTGTCCCGTCCCTGGGCAGCAGATGGCAAGGTCTTTTCTGACCGTATATGGGAAAATAAAACCCGGCTTCTTTCTGAACTGGACACCGAGATCACCCGTACAATCCTGACCGGGAAGAAATGGGATGATGCGATTCGGAATATAGCAGACAGGATGCAGGTATCAAGAAATCAGGCAGCAAGGCTGGTGATAACCGAAGCAGCCGCCATTGACTCGGTGGCACAGGGACAGTGCTATCAAGATCTGGATGTTGAGGAATTTGAGAATGTTGCAACGCTGGATTTCAAGACCTCTGAAATCTGCCGGGAGATGGACGGGAAACATTTTCCAATGTCGGAATATAAGATCGGCGTCACGGCACCGCCTTTTCATCCCTGGTGCCGTACCTGTACAGCACCGTTTTTTGACGATTGGGAAGAACTGGGCGGGACTCCGATGCGAGCCGCACGGGATGAGAATGGACAGGGCTATGAACTGATTCCGGCAGATCTGACCTATAAAGAATGGGAAAAACGGTTTGTTAAGGAAAAACCGGAACCTGCACCCTCTAACGGTTTACAAACGCAGCAGGGCAGTGCTATAATAAATATAGCAGAACCCAGCAATCAACAGTATTTTTCTCAGATAGCGCAAGCATTACCTAACGCTCCAGATGAGTACAGGACGGAAATTGAAAAGCATTTTTCTGAAGGTACGACAGATGCTCAGGATGTTTTTGTTAAGTATGTGGCATCTGGCTCAGTAGCTGATGGGAATTATGCAGGCACGCCGCATTTTGATAGTCGGACACAAAAGGTCAAAATGAATTTTGCCAGTGATCTTGCCGATCCCAGAGGTCCGGCAACTACGTTTTTCCATGAACATGGTCATTATATTGATNNTTGTTCCGGAAGCGGCTATACTTCTTTGCAGACGTCGGATTTTGGTGATGCTTTGCGGGCTGACTTTGACGCTTATGTCAAGGCCACCATGAAAGCGCACAGTACACGAAAAAAGACGGATGCCTATGCAATTATATCCCAGGAGCTCCAAGGAGCCCTGCACAATGCCGTTTCTGATCTGTTTGGCGGGATG
>DCTE01000155.1:0-2589 GCA_002329405.1 Ruminococcaceae bacterium UBA1448
CAACAGACTGCTGCGCAGGATATACTCCTCCCTGGTATGAGCACCACCACCTGATACAACACCCGGACAGATAGCAGGAATATCCATGGACAGCGGAATGTTGCAGTCGGTCGAACCAGACCCCAAAACCGGCAAAAACCCGGCATACTTCTTTACANNTGCGCAGTGTTTTCCAGCCATTCCATCCTTCCAACATCTGGATTACCGGAACAGGGACGTTCCCCGATCTTTTCGACCCGGATATCAGTTCCCTTTTCCCGGCAATCTGCCACGGCCTGTTCAAACGTCTGCTGCATAAACTGAAGACCCCGTCGGTCGTCTGAACGGTACTCATACAGCATTGAAGCATTCTGAGCGATGGTATTGACCGATGTCCCGCCTTCGATACAGCCGACATTATAGGTCGTATATCCCACCCCTTCCGGTATCTTAACTTGATACAGGGTATGGATCAGTTCAGACAGCAGATGAATCGCGTTCGGGTTGCCAAAGCTCGCGTAGGAATGTCCGCCAGGTGTACGAATCTCTACCCGATAACGATGAGAACCGACTGCCCGATGGGTAATTCCTTCCAGATAACCGTCAAACGAAATTACTGCGCGAATACGGCTGCCATAACTTTTAAGCAGCTGGCGGCTGCCTTTCAGGTTGCCCAATCCTTCCTCACAGGAGTTTGCGACAAACAATACACCACACCCGATCGGAAATTCATTCTGCATCATATACCGAGCAGCAAGCATCAGGACAGCGAGATTAGCGGTATCGTCACCAACCCCTGGACAACTGATCCGATCTTCGGTGACAACCGGTTCAAATGGTGTCAAATCAGGAAAAACTGTATCGGTATGTGCCATAAAGACAACGATCGGCTTATCCTCCGACAGATGCCAGGGACAGACAACATTTTTTGCTTCGTCAATATAAGTATCCTTTCCACCTGCCTGTATAAACCAGTCCCGACAGAAATCAGCCCGCTGATCTTCCTGATGGGAAGGAGCAGGAATCCGGCAGAGAGTCAGCAGCAGCTGCTCCAGTTCCTGTTGACAATCTTCGGCATACGCAATTGCTTTAGGCGACAAAATTTCCATCCTTTTCTTCCTCCTCAGCATCCAGCAACGGCCAGATCACTGACCAGCACTGACGGCGCACCACAACAGGAAATTCCATCTTCGACATTGACAGACAGATCGTCCGCTACATCGGTAATATCCTTCAGCATCTGAAAGAAATTCCCTGCAACTGTAATCCCTTCCACTGCACAAACGATCTTGCCATTTTCGACCAGAAAACCTTTGGATTCCAGCGAAAAATCGCCAGTCACGGGATTTGCGCCAGCATGCGCCCCCTTCATAAAAGTAATCATAATTGCTTTACCGGCCTTTTGCATCAGTTGTTCCCGGGTCAATGTACCCGGCTGCATATAGAAGGCGAACGGTGCAATACTGACCGGCGCATCATAGCTGGACCGATAAGCGTTGCCAGTGCTTTCCACTCCATCTTTCCGGGCGGCGGCACGGTCATACAGCAACTGCTTTAAAATGCCCTTTTCAATTACTGTCTTTGTCCGAGTCGGAACCCCTTCCGCATCAAACGCACAAGGAAAGAAACTACCCGGATAAAATGGATCATCCACCAGCGTAACTACATCGGACGCCACCTGCTGTCCAACCTTTCCTTTCAGCAGCGACAAGCCATCCTGTACCTGGTTTGCAGAAAAGACCGAAGCAAAAATTTCCAGCATCGCTGTCATCTGGTTGTTATCAAAAATTACCGGATAGTGTCCGCTGGGAACTGGCGCGGCACCAATCTGTGCAACTGTCTTTTCAACTGCGCGTCCGACCAATTTTTCCATATCCATTTCCCGGCTATCCGCTTTTGCCTCGATTGTATGGTCATTATATTTTTTTCCGCCGGCATCACGCGCGACAACATCCACGAAAAAGACCGACATACTGCCTTTGCTTTCCAGATAAAGCCCAGCGGAATTTGAAATTGCCCGGCGGCTGGATAGATTGGCAATCTCGGCCATTAAACCTTTCTGAACCCGCTCATCTGCCGTCAAACCAATCTTCTCAACCATCAATAGCCGTTCTTTTATTTCGGAAGCATTTGACATATTTATTTCGCGGCTGGTTATTGGCTGATATTCTCCACCTGTAACCAGTGTTTCGGGGATATCCTCACCAGAAAAACCGGCTGCCTCCAGCGCACGGGAAAACAGGGCAGGAATCTCCTCAGGCGTAAACAACTCAGTAGAAGCGGTTCCCTTCTTACCATTGACCAGACAACAAAGGCTGACACCCTCGACCTGAGCACTGGCCAGCTGGTCCAGCTCCCCAGCAAACACACTGAACTGATCAGAACTATCCGCCTGATAATACAGCTGATAATCTGAAATGCCATGCTCACGGGCATATACTGCCGCAGCGGCACTGAACTGTTCAAAATCCATTCTGATACCCCCTTTATTCACGACCACCGACAGTGATCTCACTGACACGGATCATCGGCTGTCCAACATCAGTCGGAATCGAACCGCTGGACGCGCCGCACATTCCCTGCTCCCGGAGCAGGTTCATGCCAACCATC
>DCTE01000155.1:2598-3013 GCA_002329405.1 Ruminococcaceae bacterium UBA1448
GATCTGCCCGCCGCGGATGATGTACCCTTCATTGACAGCAAAGTTAAACTCACCAGTAACCGGATTGACTGAACCACCGCCCAGCTTTTTGGCGTACAGTCCATATTCAATCGAACCGATGATCTGCTCATCCGTATCCGTTCCGGGCGCAATAAAAGTGTTGGACATCCGGGAAACCGGAAGGAAAGTATAATCCTGACGGCGGGAACTGGCGGTTGTCTCCATACCCATCCGACGCCCATTGAGTTTGTCGATCAGATAGCTCTTGAGGATACCATTTTCAATCAGTACACGACGGCGGTTGGGCGTACCCTCGTCGTCGATATTGGTGCTGCCCCACGCTCCCGGAATCGTCCCATCGTCAATTGCGGTTACCTTTTCTGAGGCAACCTTCTGACCGAGCTTATCGGCAAGC
>DCTE01000155.1:3027-5332 GCA_002329405.1 Ruminococcaceae bacterium UBA1448
ATGGCCACAGGCTTCATGAAAAATGACCCCGCCAAAACCGTTGTCAATTGCCACCGGCATTCTGCCTGCCGGGCAATAACCTGCGTGCGGCATCGTGACTGCCTGCCGGGCCGCATCTGCAGCAACAGCTTCTATGTCGATTTCGTCATAAAATTCATAGCCCTTCAACCCACCGGGACCACAAAAACCGATCTGGTTTTCACTGCCCAGGCTTGCAACCGCACTGATTTTCATACGGCTGCGAACCTGACGATCGGTTACCAGCAGACCATCCGATGTCGCAATCAGAATATTGCGGTCGACATCCAGCAAACTGACGGTACTCTGACTGATTTCACTGCTATAATCCCGCGCGGCTTTGTAAGCCCGTCTGGCAAGTGCGACTTTATCTCCCAGTGTCACCGCGGAACCCGGCCTGCTTACCGGATGATGATTCTCACAGCTGCCGCCTGACAGATGAGACAGATGCAGCTCCGCGGTACCATCAGCCAATGCGGCAGCCGCTTTTTTCGCCGCGGAAAGGACCGACTCAGCAGACAGCCCGCTCGCACTGGCATACGCATATCGCAATCCTTTAAACACACGTACTCCGACGCCAACGCTGTGCCGGTTGAGCGCGTTACGAATCCGGTCGTCAACCAGATCGGTCAGACCGCTGGTCGTGTCTTCTGCAAAAATTTCGGCGTAATCTGCGCCGGTAGAAACGGCCTCTTCCAGTGCTGCTTCCAGAACACTTGTCACAATCATCTGATCAAATTCCCTCCCTGACAGTTTCAGCGGCCCATAACAGGCCGCTGAACTATCTTTATAATTGTAAAAATATATGTCCAGTCGTTTTATCAATGGGTAATCAATTCCGGTGCCCGCTGTTGCAGATAGTTGTACATCGCACCATACAGGTTCGCACTGCTGCGATAATAGCAGGGCTGAATNNGTAACGACCGACAGACCGTAGGCAAACACATTCTGAACCGCCGCCTGCAAATCTGCGATCAGGCGGGGCTCCTTACTGATTCCGCCGCCAATTACGATCCGATCGGGGTCAAAAGTATTCGCTACATTGATAATCAGCCGAACGTTGCTGGCGATAAACTCGTCATACAACATCTGAATATCCGGGTCTCCCTGCTCCAGAAGCTGGAAGAGAGTAAAACCATTCATCTCCATATCGGGATACTGCGGACCCACAACTCGATCGCGGAGTGCCTTGATCATTTCTTTGCCCGCATCTTCTCCCAACATCTGGAAATAAAACATCAGCTCTTTTTTGGCACCTTTCATAATCGCTGCCCGTTCGACAATACCTTCGGTTGAACATGTATAGGTGGCGGCACGTTCAATAATGTTATTGCCGCCGTCGGTAATGATCGAGGAAAACTCGCCTGCGCCAAAGTGTTTGCCGCGATGGATTTTTCCATCTTTGATCAAACCGCCGCCAATTCCGGTTCCCAGCACAATCGCCGCACCGTCCCGGCAGTCCTTCAGGTTTCCTTTCCAGGCTTCAGCCAGCGCAGCCGATTTCCCATCATTTTCTATGGTCATCGGAACCGGACACCGCTTTTTCAGTACTTCGAAAATGGATTGATCTTTCAATAAATGCAGGTACGCCCCACCGGAATAAAGAATACCTGTTTCGATATCCAGCGTCCCTGGAAAACTGATCGCTATTCCCTCTATCTCATCACGGAACTGATCATAAATACTGCCGGTGGTCTCAACAAACTGTTCCAAGCTCTCCAACGGAGACGGTACTTCCCCCGCATTGCTCATATTGGCCTGATCATCCATCACGCAATATTTAATTGCACTTCCGCCGTAATCCAGCACCAGACATTTCATCTTCTGTCACCTCACCCTTCTCCAGCAATTAAAAGACCTGATCAGGATGATACTTTTGCAGCCAGTTATACATTGCGCCATACAGATTCGCACTGCTGCGGTAATAGCACGCCTGTACGTCAAATCCGGGCACCGCGATAATATACTGTTCCCGGACCTTGGCAACCCGCTGCTGCAAATCGGCAATCAGACGAGGCTCCTTACTGATCCCACCGCCGATAACAAAACGATCGGGGTCGCAAACATGCGCAAGTGTTACAATCATCGTAGTCAGATTATCCAGCAAATCATTGTACAGATAGGTGATATCCGGGTCACCCTCTTCCAGCAGTTTAAAAACAGTAAACCCATTCATCTCCATCTCAGGATACTGGGGGCCAGTCACCAGACTTCTCAGCCGCTCAATCTCTTTTTTAGCAGCTTCAGGTGCAAACAACATATACATGTTCATCCGTTCGACACCCTT
>DCTE01000155.1:5345-6844 GCA_002329405.1 Ruminococcaceae bacterium UBA1448
CGAACAGGTATAAGTTGCAGCATCATAAATGCTCAGCTTTCCGCCCGTCACCAGATAAGAAAATTCACCCGCAGCCGCGTGACGTCCACGATAAACCCGGCGGTCCTTGATAATACCGCCGCCAATACCGGTCCCCAGGATGATTGCAATACCATCCTGACAGTCTTTCAGATTGCCGTTCCACGCTTCTGCAAGAGCGGCAGCCTTTCCATCATTTTCCAGCGCAACCGGAACCGGGCAACGGCCTTCAAGCAGCTGAACAATATTCTGATCTTTCAAAATAGAAAGGTAAGCTCCACCGCTGACCAGCACGCCATCATCAGTAAAAGTGCCGGGCATACTGACGGCAATCCCATCAATCTGATCCTTAAACCGATCATAGACTTCACCGGTCACCCGCAGATACTCTTCCACCGAGTGGTTGGGAGCGGGAACCTCCCCCTGTTCCGTCAAATTTGCATCGGTATCAATCAGACCATATTTCAGCGCGGTTCCACCATAGTCCAGCACCAGGCANNATCCTTTCCGTCAACACAGGCTTTCCGGTCAATACCGGCAGCACAATAATCCGTAATAAGATTATTATAGCAAATTTATACAATATCTGTCAATGGATGGTCAACAAAATAATAAAAAAGTCAGTCCCGCGTACAGCTGTAGCGGCAATGCTGAGCCTGCTTGTCAGTGCCTGTATAGTCCTCCCCCCAAAAAGTTTCTTCCAGCTGCATACCCAGCCGTTCCATCAGATGGCGGGAACGAACATTGCGGGCATCACATTCCGCCAAGATTTTTCTGGTCTCAGGATCTTTCCATAGCAGCTGCATCATCGCGTCACAGCTCTCAAAAGCATAATTCTTTCCCCTGTACTTTCGATTGAAGATATATCCCAACTCATAAACTTTTCCCTGTCCATTGCCATTATTCTGACGGCTCAGATACAGATTGCCGATCATCCGTCCATTGGTCAGCAGACAGACGGCCAGAAATTCCTCGCAGTTTGCCCGGTTGGCCGCTTCCAGCTGTGCCTCTTCACGGGTATAGGGCTGATACGGCTCGNNCAGTATCCGGGTCAGACAGATAGGCATAAAGATCCTTCCAATCATCAGGATACATCCTTCGGATGACCAGCCGTCTGGTCACATACCGAAATGTCATCGAAAACATCCAGAATCCCTCCAATGAAAAAGCTGCAATGTCCAGAAGACATTGCAGCAGGTAAATTACAGAATAAATCCAACTTTTTTCATAACCTTTTCCAGCGTGCGGCGGCTGATTCTCTCCGACAGCTCCGCACCCTTGCGGTAGCAGCTCTCCAGATAAGCCTTGTCCGCCATCAGCCGGGCATATTCCTCACGAACCGGGCGCAGATGGTCAGCAACAGCTTCACCGACAGCAACCTTGAAATCGCCATAACCTTTACCTGCAAACTCAGAGGTAATCTCGTCCATTGACTTGCCGGTAACCGCGCCGTAAATGGTCATCAGGTTGTTGATGCCGTC
>DCTE01000216.1 GCA_002329405.1 Ruminococcaceae bacterium UBA1448
CTCATTTAAAATCCATTACGCATTTGAGTATACCATATTTTGACGAAAAAAGCCAGCACCATTCGGTTAATTTTGCAAAACCAGCGGCTGTATAACCCGGTCTCTTTCGACATAAGCTACCCGGGACGGAACTGTTTTGCAGAATCCGCCAAATTGAATAATAATATAAGGAAGTGATTCAACTGGCAGCAGAGATAACCNNAGCTGAGACGGCGCGGCCATGGAATCCGTTCGCTTAAAATCCGCCAGCCCCGGCCCGGCAGTACCGGTGATAGATTCCCGACTTCCTTGGCCGCATTGACCTATTATGGAACGGCGAGCGGACAGACCTGGTTGTCCGGTGGAAATATTGCCGGTGTTCCCGCTGTCTTTCCAGGTTTCCTGGATGACAGCGACACAGTTGCCGGCAGAGATGACAGGGACGGGCCGGATGGCCGGGAAGACTGCCTGATGGTGATACGCTCGGAAGAGCGGCAGGCACAGCTGAACGCTGCACTGCTGACCGCCCTTCACGCCCAGAACCTTCATGTTGTGACCGGACTGCCCTGATCGAAGACAGTTTCAACTTTTCTGCTGCAGCAGGAAGGAGAATAGACCCATCGGGAGAGGTGGCCGTTTTGAATCCGGTATGGGATGGGGGAGAGAACTTCATCATCCTGAAAACCCTCAATAATAATCAGCTTAACCTTCATCCGTTCCGGGATAATGTTTTTAATAAAGACGCTGCCTGTCATGCCGGGGAGGATCCCCGGCTTTTTTTCTGCCAGTCCCGCGAGGTTTGGCGCCAGTTCAACGAAGATGCCGTAATCCTCGACCGACCGGACCACCCCGCGCACCGTTTCGCCAGGGGTAAACATCCCGGCGTTTTCCTCCCAACTCCCCAGCAGTTCTTTGTGGGAAAGAGAGATGCGGCCATTTTCGACGGTTTTGACCACAGCGAAGATATCCTGCCCGGTGGAAAACCGCTGGGAAGGGTGGGAGATGCGGGAAACCGACATCATATCAATCGGCATCAGTGCTGCCAGTCCGCAGCCGATATCGGCAAACGCACCGAAACTTTCCAGCCGGGTGATCCGGGCGGGAATGATATCTCCCGGCTTGAGCTTTCCAGTATACTGGTCAATGCACAGCTGCTGTGCCCTTCTGCGAGAGAGGACAGCCCGGACCCGTCCGTTTTCACACCCGACAGAATCCACCATAAACGCGACTGGATGCCCGACCCGTGAAATAATCGCGATATCCCGTACGGTTCCTTCCCGGATACCGACCGCTGCCTCCTCGCGCGGGATAATTCCGGTGCCGTTTCCAAGGGAGACAATCAGGTCATGACTNNGGCCTTCGCTTCAAGAATACGGCCTTCGTTCAAGGCCTGTTCCAGACCTGTATGGCTGGAGATCAGAGAGCGGTTTGTTTCAGTGGGGTAGATGCGTCCTTCCGGTAAAAAATCCATCTGTCATCCTTCTTCCTTTGTTAAAAATGTCTGCACCGGATTTTATGCGGAAGATGGAAAAATAATACCGGGACAGGTGGAGCAATCTTTGAAAAAGTGCAGACAAAACAGTAATTTTGTGGTACAATGAGAAAGCATTGAGCCGGTTGACTTTACACCGGTGTCAGATACTCTGAAATCCGTATCGAAAGGAATCTTTGCCGTGAAAAGAATCATCTCGCAAGACCTGTTAATTCAAGTCAAGTGCACTCTGGTACATTCTCTTTTTTGGGCGAGTTACTGTGCCTATTCCAGCTTTATCGTTACGATGCTGACTGACTACGGGTATTCATCAGCGACGGCAACGGCGATGATGACGGCGACCAGTGTCCTGTCTTTTATTGCGCAGCCGGTCTCAGGGTATATCTGTGACAATTACATCCCACATAAATGGGTGTATATCGTTTTGACTATCTGTGCCATCCCAACGATGGTATTGATGCCCCATCTGCTTTTTTCGCCTGTCCTGACGATGATTTCGATGCTGCTGTTTACCATTTTTATGGTCCAGATGCCTGGCCTGCTGGATGCGTGGGTTATCGGATTGACCAACCTGCATCCCCATATGAATTATGGTATCAGCCGCGGTTCAAGCTCACTGGCATTTGCAATCTCCGCACAGGCGATGGGTGTATTGACGGCGGTCTATGGACATGGTTTGCGCTGCTGGGTTGGCGCAGCGCTGGGACTGCTGAGCGTTATCGTCGCGTTTATGCTGGAACCGCTGCCCTGCCGGCGGAGCCAGGAGGCAAAAGCTGAAAACAAGCCGGTGAAGAGCGGGCTTTCGACTGCGGAGACAGTCTCCCGGTTGGTCAAAAACCATGCGTACATCCTTTTATTGCTGATGAGCTTTTTGTTGTTTATGGGGACTTCCTGCTTTTCGTCTTTTATCCCGGTGCTAACCCAGGAATTGGGCGGTGGTTCAGGAGAGGTCGGGACAGTGTTTGCACTGACCGCGCTGTCTGAAGTACCGGCGATGTTTTTGATGGCATCAATCCTGCGTAAGGTACCGGCCAAGAAGGTGATTGTGCTGGCGGGACTGTTTTATCTGCTGCGGCTTTCGCTGACGGCGGTTGCGCCAAACTACATCGTCATGCTGCTGGTTCAGATGTTGCAGGGGCTGTCTTTTGCGGTGATCTGGCCTGCGTCGATGGCCTATCTCAACCAGATTATGGACTATGAGGTCCGTTCAACTGCGATCATGACCTTTTCTTCGGTAACACTGGGAATCAGTGGTATTTTCGGTAATGCGATCGGTACTGCAATTCTGGCGGCGACCAACGTTCGGATGGTTTTTGTTTTTGCGTCGGTTTCTGCCGGTGTAGGGCTGGCCCTGGGATTATATGGACTTGCCCGCAGAATTTGGAAATAAACATGTAAAAAGGCCCCTGCGTCCTTATATTGGGACACAGGGGCCTAAATGCTGTTTGAATTTCTGATTAACCTTTGACGCCGCCCAAAGTAATACCTTTAACAAAGTTATTCTGGATAAAGGGATAAACTATAACAATCGGGAGAACGCCCATAACTGCCATTGCCATACGGACAGAAGCGGAGGGGATAGATGCCAGACCTTCCTGAGCATTGGAAAGGTTCTGTGCATTCTGTGCGAGGTACTGGATGTTGTTCATCATCTGATAAAGCAGCGACTGAATGGAATACCATTCTTTGCCGTTGGTATTCGACAGATAGATAATACCGTTGTTCCAGTCATTCCAGTAAGCGATGCCGACGAACATACCGATCGTTGCAATAATCGGTTTTGCCATCGGGAGCGCAATAGAAAGGAAGGTCTTGAACTCAGAAGCGCCGTCGATCGCGGAGGCTTCAAGGATTTCAGTGGGAACACCGGTGACGAAATAGGACTTGGTCAGCAGGACATTGTACGCATTCATCAGCAGGCTGGGGATCAGGATTGCCCAGAAGGTATCTTTGATGTGGAAAACGTTGGTGTAGTTGATGTAGGTAGGAACCAGACCGCCGTTAAACAGCATCGTAAAGAAGACGATGAAGGTCAGAGCACCTCTGAAGGGCATGCCCTGTCTGGCAAGCGGATAAGCGAGCATGGTAGTGATGATCAGCGAGCAGATTGTTCCGACGAATGTCAGCAGGAAAGAGACAAAGTAAGCACGCAGAACTGCGTTGCCGGTCGAAAAGACATAAGAATATGCTTCAGTGCTGAATACAGTTGGAATGAACCGGTAGCCGTATTTGATCAGTGCATTGTTATCGGTAAACGAGGAGGAAAGCAGCAGAATCAACGGAATGATTGCCATAAGAGCTGCCAGCCACATGATGATATTACCAATCAGCTGAAAGATTTTTTCTTCTCTTGTTTTCATCTATTGCCACTCCTTTCTTAGAACAATGCGCTTTCAGGGTCGATCTTGCGAACAGCAAGGTTTGCACCCAGAACCAGGACGAAACCGATCAGCGACTGATAAACACCAGCTGCCGAAGACATCGAAACGTTGCCCAACTGGAGCAGTCCACGGAAGACGTAGGTATCAATTGTCTGGGTAACAGGGTACAGCTGGCCGGAGTTCATCGGGACCTGATAGAACAGTCCGAAGTCGGAGTAGAAAATGCGGCCGACCGACATCAGCGTCAGCATGATGATGGTAGGTTTCAGCATCGGGATGGTGATTTTGGTAATCTGCTGCATCTTATTGCATCCGTCGATAATCGCTGCTTCATAGTAAGCACGGTCAAATCCGAGGATAGTCGCAAGATAGACGATACAGCTGTAGCCAACTGATTTCCAGGCAGATACAAAAATCAGGATAAAGGGCCAGTATTTGGTTTCTGTGTACCACATGATCGGTTCTTTGCCAAAAGCTGCCAGAATAGAGGTGTTGATAAAACCGGTATCGACACACAGGAAACCATAGACCAGATACGCGATGATAACGGTCGAAAGCAGGTGAGGCAGAAGGATCGCTGACTGATAGAATTTCTTAAACCGGGAAGTCAGCTCCGAGAGGATAATTGCGACCGCGATGGAAAGGAAGGTGTTGATGATGATAAACGCAACATTATACAAAATGGTGTTGCGGGTGATGATCCAGGCATCTTCTGTAACGAACAGGTATTTAAAGTTCGCAAAACCACACCACGGGCTTCCGTAAATACCTTTTTTGGCGGAATAGTTTTTGAACGCTATGACCAGGCCAGGCATGGGCATATAGTTGTTGATAATCAGGTAAGCAAGTCCCGGGATCATCATGACGTACAACGGAATGTACTTTTTGATCTTTTTCAGGGTCACTTTTTCTCTCATGGTATTGCAGCCTCCTTATTGAAAATATGATGCGAAATTGAAGTGTTCAGATTGACAGCCCGGATTTTTCCGGGCTGTCAGCAAACCTACTTGATTATTCCTGGGCTGCAAGGAACTCGTCAAACTGTTTCTGCTTTTCATCAATGATGTCCTGCAGTCCAGCTGTCATCATCTTTTCATTCATTTCAGGAATTGCGACATCCGGGTCAAGAATGCCGTATTCAATTGATTTCTGATATTCGGTGTATACGTTGGTAACTGCGGTGAACTGGGCAGAAACAGGAGTGGTATCGAAGATGAAGCCGTTGCCCATCGAAACTTCCGCGCCCTTATTGAATGCGTCAATCCGTTCCCAAAGGTCAAGGCTGTCACCTTCCCAGACACCTGCTTTGAACTGAGCGGGAGCGATCCAGGACAGAGCGGTGTTGTAGCCGGAAGAGTTGGCGTCGATACCTTCAGGATAGGTATAATGGCCGTCTTCGGTTACAACATAGTGAGTGCCTTCAACACCCCAGCAGAACAGGTCGTTCCACTCAGCCGAAGCGTACATGAAGTTCAGGTACTGCATCGCGGCGACTTCGTCGACAGTATTGTAGGTGATGGTCCAGGGCATACCGTTACAGGAGGTGGAGTAGAGGAAATCGGGACCGGTCTGGATAATCGTCATATCCATGCCGACGCCCTTGGTTTCCTGGGTCTTGGAGCCGGGTTTTACAACCGTCAGATAGGAAGCTGCGGTACCGGAGGATACACAGACCATATCAGCAGTTGTATCGGTTACAGCGTCAGCAGAGATGCAGCCGTATTCGTACAGTTCGTGCATCTTGCGGCAGTAATCATAGTAACCTTCCGATTCGAAGCAGTTGGTAACCTCTGTGGTCTGGCCCCAATTTTCCAGAACGCCGAAGCGGTTGCCGCCCAGATCGTCTGCTTTATGCCAGATAGAAGTACCGGGACGGAATGCAGTGACTTCAGGATGGGTATCCTTAGCCGCTTTGATGATTTCCCAGACGGTATCCTCATCGGTATACCAGGTCTCATTTTCCAGATCGGGAGTGATGCCGGCAGCTTCGCAGGCATCTACCAGAATATCGGTACGGATGCAGAGCGCACTCTTGCCCTGCGCCATATCGCGCTGGTTGGGCGTACCGTAGAGGATACCACCGATCCGGCAGGTATCAATAAATTCCTGCCCCATTGTTTCAATGATATCCTGGC
>DCTE01000141.1 GCA_002329405.1 Ruminococcaceae bacterium UBA1448
ATGACACTGCATGCGGTGTGGGCGACGGCATGGAGGGTTCAAAGTTCATAAAAATCTGCTTTTTATTTTTGAAAATTTATGGTATAATCATTTTATATGACATTTTGCCGATACGAAAATGGCAATCTGAACGTCGTCTGCCATGCTTGCATTTGCAGCGATGCTGCCGCAGACCGAAGAAAGGAATGTGCATTATGGCGAAGAAACCGCAGAATCTGCTGCTGGTAACTGAGCATTTTCCCTGTTCCAATCAGGAGAGCTTTTTGGAAACGGAACTCCCTTACCTGACCAAGTTTTTCAATGTCTATCTGGTGACCCGTGAGACCGATAAACGGATGTACCGGATACTGCCGCCCGGGGTGATCTTTTCCCGCCCTTCGGCCAAAAGCGGACGACTCAAAAAATGGTGGATCCGCACCCAGTGCCGGTTCAGCCATGCCTACCGGATTGAGCGCCGGGAAGGACAGGAGGAAGGCCGCTGGAACCGGGCGCAGGCGGCGCACACTCTGGATGCGCTGGTCGACAGTGAGCTGATGCGGCGGTATCTGCTGTCGTTGCCGGTGATGCAGGATGAGCGTCCGCTGGTCATCTACTCGGCCAACTATAACGACTATCTTTACGGGTTGACCCGCATCAAAGAACTTGGAAAGGATATCCATGTCGCCGCCCGCTGCCATCGGGCCAACATGTTTG
Source organism: Ruminococcaceae bacterium UBA1448 (assembly GCA_002329405.1). Classification (GTDB taxonomy): domain Bacteria; phylum Bacillota; class Clostridia; order Oscillospirales; family Ruminococcaceae; genus Faecivivens. Next base: position 694 of record DCTE01000141.1, read on the forward strand.
ACCCCAAAACCGGCGAACGCCGGGAAACACTGAATTTTATCACCAATAAAAACATTGACGCGGTGTATTTTACCTCAGAAGAACGCCGCAGTGTCTATGTCCATCACTTTACCGACGGGGAATTTCCGGGGAAATACCGTGTCGCGCCGCTGGGGGTGCCAGGGCCGGAAGTGCTGCTGGAACCGCCGGAAGAGGATTATCTGCTGCGGATTGTCACCTGTTCGCCGATTGAGGAGGACAAGCGGCTGACGCTGCTGATCGACGCAATCGCCGGCATGAAGATCGGCTGCCTGGACTGGGTGCATATCGGCGACGGCTCGGAGCGGGAAAAGGTGCTGGAATATGCGCGGGACAGGCTGGAAAACAAGCCCGGTATCCGGTATGAATTCCTGGGGGATATGAACCAGGAGGAACGGTACCATTATTACGCTTCCCATAAACTGGATGTCTTCTTGTCGGTCAGCAGTTCGGAGAGCGTACCGACGATGATGCTGGAAGCGATGGCCAACCATATCTTTGTCTGCGCGACCGCTGTCGACGGGGTCACTGATGTGGTCAGCAATGAAACCGGGCTGCTGATGCCGGAAAACCCGACGCTGGAACAGCTGACTGCTTTTCTCGAGATGCTGTGCAATATGGATAAGGACAAGTTTGATTCCCGGGCTGAACTGGGGTATCAGTGCTGGGAAAAATGGTTCAACGCCGAGGAAAACTGTATGCGGTTTGCGTCCGAGCTGAGCGCGGTCGAGAATATCCAGCTGGACGAAACCCCTGAACCGGTCCACCGGGTCTTTACCAGCTGGAAGCCGGAAGAAAAGGTGGAAGTTATCGCCCCGGAGGATGTGCCCGCTGCCGAGCAGCAGCCGTCCCGGACGGAAGAGAATAAAGCCGCTGACGCTGAAAATGCGTCCAGCGGGCAGCAGGACGCTGCACAGACTGATCAACAACCGGATCAGCAGGAAGTAGAGGAGACGGCAAAAGCGTCTGAGAAGGCCGGTTCCGGCCAGCCGGAAGCGGATGGCAAAGAGGCTGAGCAGCCGGCAGAACAGGGGAATGCTCCCGAGGATGAACCTTCCGGCCAGCAGGGAGAGGAAAAGCCAATTGAGCAAGAAGCCGAAGAACTGATCGAGATGATGGAAAAAATGGCGCCGTGATAGTGGAATTACCGTCACATTTGTCCTGATTTTAAACGTCTTTTACAGTTTTCGCGCTGGATATCACCTAAGATTTGCAAGTTGCGCCATGGCAGGATGTCGAAAGATATGATATACTGTACTGGATTGGGCACGCTTGTTGATTATTCCCTTAAATTCCCTGCAAGTTGGAGGATTCATCATGGTAAAATCAATCGCGCAGAAGTTACAGCGTTCTCTTTTGCGCAGTTTCAAACTACTCCTGGTCATTGTGCTGTTTTTGCTGTTTTATGTCCTGTTTTCGCTGACCGAGCCGGAGCTGCTCCGCTTTTCACGGACGGCAGCCATCACGCTGATCTGTTTTCCGGTCATGTGTGTGCTGATGCTGAAAATTTACGGCGGTTTCCCGATCGGCATTAAAAAGACAAAAGAAATCGTATATTCTGCGGCAATTGCAACCTTTCTGGCTGATGCCGTAACCTATCTTGAACTGGCAATCATGCGGATTAACTTCCAAAACCGCAGCTATGTACAGGATTTCTTTACGCTGGTTGGAATCTTCCTGCTCCAGGTCATCGCGATCAACCTGTTCGGTTATCTGGGCAACTATCTGTATTTTACAGTCAATTCCCCGGCAAAATGTCTGGTGCTTTTTGGGAGTAAGGAAGGGCTGCCTCAGTTCGTCGGCAAGATCGCCCGTTATAAAAAACAGTTCCAGGTTTGCCA
>DCTE01000192.1:0-7125 GCA_002329405.1 Ruminococcaceae bacterium UBA1448
AAAACTGTCCGGTGGACAGTTTTTGACGGCGGAACGCTTCCGGCCCGGTGTCCGGGAGACTTGATCGCGTCGGTCGCCCGCAAAGCGCATACATGCGCTACCGCCAGGCTCTGTTGTGCGTAACTTAAACTGAGCAGTCGCGGTTGTCAGCTGGATGATTTATTGGAACTTCTTTTTTACACGATTCTATACCACAAATCCTCTGCCTACTTCCGGCAGGGGATTTGTGGTATAACGGCATACAACGCCGGAAAGGAAACAATATGCCTGATATCGAAGGATGCAACCTGTTTATGTGCTGCAAAACGCTGAATAAAAACGCCTTGTCCGAAATCCCGGAAGGATTCACAGTCCGTCCCTGCCGGAAAGAAGAACTGGACATCTGGTACAGGTTCCCGTTTGACCATGAACCGGAAAAATACCGGGACTATATGCAGCAGTATTTTAAAGACGTCTACCAGCCGCGTGAAGCGGAGTTTTTCCGAAAATGCCTGTTTCTCTGCGATCACAATGACACGCCGGTCGGGACCTGCTTTGCATGGAAAGCGTACGGCAATGTAACCACCATCCACTGGTACAAGATACGCAAAGAATACGAAGGGCATGGCCTCGGACGTGCCTTGCTGTCAGCGGTGATGAAGGATATCCCGGCGGAAGATTATCCGGTTTATCTGCACACCCAGCCGGGCAGCTACCGGGCAATTAAGCTGTACACCGACTTCGGGTTTGCGCTGCTGACCGACAGACAGGTCGGGTTCCGGGAAAATGAGCTGGAAATCGGGCTTCCCTACCTCAGCGAGAAGATGCCGGAAACGGATTTTGCCCGGCTGCGTTTTGAAACTGCACCGGATGATTTTTTGCAGGCGGTCAAGTCCTCCCCGATCAGCCAGTTTTGAGGACGTTTCCGAAACAAACCGCATCTCATACCGGTCAGCTACTTGTCAGACGGGAAAAATTGTGCTACTATGGTATCATCGAAAAATGACAAAGGATCTGAATATCATGCAGTTTTCCAAACGGATGGAACGTTTTGGCAGCGGTATCTTCTCGGTGCTGCTCGAGCAGAAAAGACAGGCAATCGCCGCAGGGAAAAAGGTCGTCGACCTGTCGGTCGGCACACCGAACATCCCCCCCGCTCCCCATATTATCAAGGCCCTGACCGACGCCGCCTCTGACCCGGCTAATTATGTCTATGCAATCAAGGATTCAGCGGCACTGCTGAAAGCAGCCGCTTACTGGTATAAAACCCGTTACGGGGTAGAGCTTGACCCGGAAACGGAAATTGTCTCGCTGCTGGGAAGCCAGGATGGGTTGTCCCATCTTGCGCTGACGATTGCGGATGAAGGTGATACCGTACTGGTTCCCGACCCATGCTACCCGGTATTTGCCGACGGCCCGGCACTTGCCGGCGCAAGGCTGGTGTATATGCCGCTGAAACCTGAAAATAATTATCTGGTCGACTTTGACGCAATCGACCCGGAGGACGCAAAAAAAGCCAAGCTGATGGTCGTCTCTTACCCCAACAACCCGACCACCGCCGCGGCCCCTGACTGGTGGTACGAAAAGCTGATTGCGTTTGCGAAAAAATATGAGATTATCGTCCTGCACGACAACGCCTATTCTGAGCTGGCATTTGACGGGCTGAAATGCGGCAGTTTTCTGGCTCACGAGGGCGCAAAGGAAGTCGGCGTCGAGTTCAACTCCCTCTCGAAGACCTACGGGCTTGCAGGCGCACGGATCGGGTTCTGTCTCGGAAACGCCGAGGTTGTACAGAAACTCGGTCAGCTCAAGTCCAATCTCGATTACGGGATGTTCCTCCCGGTACAGGCAGCTGCAATCGCCGCGATCACCGGCGACCAGTCCTGTGTCGGGACAACACGTGAAGCCTACCGCAAACGGAGGGATATCCTCTGCGACGGGCTGACCGCAATCGGATGGAAGGTCGACAGAAGCCCGGCGACGATGTTTGTCTGGGCGAGCCTGCCGGACGGGTACACCGACTCGGTGCAGTTCTGCCGGGAACTGCTGGAAAAATCCGGGGTCATGGTCACACCGGGCGCGGCTTTCGGGCCGTCGGGTGAAGGCCATGTACGGATGGCGCTGGTCCAGTCGGACGAGGAAATGCGCTGGGCAATCGACAGCATCGCCAAAAGCGGCATCTTGAAAAAGTAACAAAAATGCACACATAAAAACCGGGAAATCCATTTCAGGTCGGATTTCCCGGTTTCTTTATTCTTGAGGATAAAAAATACTTTTGAGCGGGGAAACGACGTCCGTTTGCCACCAGTTTGAGCGGGAACGGACTTCATCATCATGGGAGCGGCGGCTCGCCGTACACCGAATCAATGCCCAGGTATTCCTCCAGGCAAAGTCCGCTTTCATACACCTTTTCAGCAGTTTCCTTTCCCAGATACCGCACATGCCACGGCTCATAACTATAGCCGGTATAATCCTCTTTATCGGCGGGATAACGGATGATAAATCCATATTCATGTGCATGTTCTGCCAGCCATTCCGCTTCAGGCGTTCCGGCAAAGGCATCGCTGATCTCATTCAGGTCGAAAGCCAGACCAGTCTGGTGCTCAGAATGTCCCGGCCGTGCCGAGTAGGTATCCGCCATTTCGGCACCATCCCGCTCAACATACCGCTGATACAGCCCGGCCTGATAATCGTAGGAACGAAAACCCGACGCGATATACAGCTTTATGCCACCCTTTGCCGCGCCCTCTGCCATCTCATCAAAGGCGGACTGTGCTTCGGGCAAAATACCAGGGTTATAATCAGCAGGCAGGCTGTAGCTTTTGTTGGCAATCAGGATACCGTTGACATAGGTCAGGCCGTCCACCACTTCAATATCCGGTTCAGAATCCGAAGCAGCCCCGTCAACGGCGGTTTCAGACGGCTGTGCATTCCCATCAGCTGAAGGCTCCGACTGCGGTACACTCTCATCAGTCGAAGATGCTGACTGCTGCACTTCTCCATCAACAGAAGATCCCGGCAGCTCCGACTGAACGGATGACTGCTTTTCTTCCTCTGTATCAGACCGGGACATAGATTTCCAGCCGATGGCAACCGCTATAATGATCAAAATAACAACACCCAGAACAATCGCTCTTGGACGGATTGTTCTCCTTCTTTTTTTCACCCTGCGTTTCCGTCCCGACCGACCTGCGGGGCGGCCATAATTGTTTTGCTGCATGTTAAAATCCCCTTTTTTACATACGTTCTCATTATTATACACCTGAACGGTCGAAAAAGTTTCAATTTGGAAAATTTTTGTCATCTATTTATAAAACACCGGGAAATCCGAGTCGGTTCGGATTTCCCGGTGTTTTGCACTTACTTATTGTTTGTGCCAGACGAGGCGGATAAATGACACAGCCGCAAGATACAGACTCGCCGCCGCCGCCAGTATCCAGCCAAGCGGCCGCACCGTGTCTGCCGTTACGGTACTCAATCCCATCACGCCAAAGTGCGCGATGATATAACTGGCCGGTGCCAACCAAATATAGAACATCAGCTTTCCGATCTTTGTTTTGCGGCAAACCGCCGCCAGGATTCCCAAAATGACCGCCATTCCTGCCGCCATCACCAGGTAGTATCCCATCACCAGCCGCGGCAGCGTCTGCTGGCCGTCCGTCTGCACATTGCCCCAGATCAGAGTATCTTCCCCAGCAAAATCGGCATAATAGAGCGCACTCCCCAACTCTTCGTACGGTATGACAACGATTTCCCGTTCGTTTTGCGGGGAAAGTGCATTTTTCCAGATCGACAGAGTCATTTCCCCGCCGGTATGTTCAATTGCAATCCCTGCATGAGGCTGGCTGACCGTCACCAGCAGATCGCCGCTTTCCAATGTATCTACCGTCAGCAGATCATCGCTGTATGGCAGCCAGACCGGTTCGGTCAGCCTGGCAAATACACAAAACACGACCGACAGCACCAGCCCGACCGCTGCCACAACCGTCCGCCGCCTTTTCGCGGCGATTTGATTTTTGACGGCCTGCAACGGCACCTGCGGCACAATTTCCGGGACAGAATCCTGTTCCAGCTGCAATTGAATCCGTCGGCATTCCGGGCACGCCGTAACATGTTCCATAACTGCCGCCCGGCTTTGCTCACCGGATAAACCTTCTACCACCAGAGGCAGCAGATCCTGCACAATCCCACAACTCAGTTTCATTCTTATTCGCTCCTTTCCCTGTCTGCCATTCCCGCGCGGATCTTCTCTTTGGCGCGGTGGTAGGTGACACAGGCCCAGTTGGCGGTTTTGCCGAACAGCTGCCCAATCTCCGAAAACCCCAGCTCTCCCAATACCCGCAGCGAAAATACCTCCCGATACGGTTCCGGAAGGGCATGAAGCAGCCGGTAAATTTCCCGGGTATCTTCCCTTTCATCGAGTTCCCGCTCAATGTCGGCATCCGATGGCGTATCATCCCGTATTTCCAGCGGAGATTCCCGGCTCCGGCGGCGGAGCATATCTTTCCAGCAGTTTTTGCCAATCCCGCACAGCCAGACCCGGAGTTCGCTTTCCCCACGGAACCGGTCCAGATTTTTTATCGCCCGCCAGAAGGTTTCGGCGGTCAGTTCCTCGGCCGTATGTTCATCACCAGTTAGCTTCAGCAGATACCGGTAGACGTCCCCGAAATATGCCCGGTACACCTTTTCAAAATCCATGCCCTTCACCTCCTCACTTTCTCCCGGCATTTATCAGTCGCACAAAAACGGCAAATCTTACAGCCCATGCTGTATTTTTTCAAATAAAAAAGACAGCCGGCAGATCAACCGGCCATCTTTCCTGTTTTTACAGCTACCGCCGCCGGAATTCCGTATCCTCCGGGCAGCGTTTTTTCATTTCCTCAAAAAACGCCTGTTTCTCAATCACCGCAATCATGACCAGCATGTCTTTTCCATATCTGATCTCGATTCTGTCCAGCGATGCGGCAAGGGAGGAGAGCGGACAATGGGTCTCGGACAGGGCACGGATATCGTCATAACGTATCGCCAGCTGAACCGGACCGAAAACGATGACCAGTCCCTGCGCCTCCAGACGGACATAGTTCCGCCAGACNNGCCAGCACCAGCAGGTCAACGACCGCCACAGCCGTCATCCCGTCCACTGCCGCCATGAGAATAATCGGAATCTGTATCAGTGCAACCAAAACCATAATCCCGTAAAACCACCAGTCGACCTTTCCCCTGAAGATCATCCCACTGGAAGACTTTTTCTTTGCGGTGAGCAAGACTGCGTTGGCTTCGTATGACATCTGCTTCGCCCCCTATTCAGACACCCGGTAATGACCGACGATATCCCCCCGGCTTTCAAGAATATCCTCTTCATAGCTTTTCTGGAACGGATCGTTGTGATGGATGACGTAAGGCACACCGTCCGCATTTCTGCGGTCAGATATGATCCCGATATGGCTTTCGAAAATGACAATGTCACCGCCCTGCCACTGTTCAATATCAGCAAGGCTGGTCGTCAGCGGAATTGCCGTATCTGCAAAAAACACCTTCAGATTCCGTACCCGCCGAAAATCAATCTTTTTATCCGGCTGGTCAATGTCATACCCGTCCGGATTGTCCTGGATATCCTGCGCAACCAGTTCCATCAGGTCATATCCGGCGTTTTGCAGCGCATAGGCGACAACATCGGTGCATACACCGTATCCATCGTCTGGATAGCCCGTCTGATAATACCGGCTTTTATATTTGGGATGGGTGCTGACATACGCGAGCGCACCCTGCAAAATATCCGTCTGGTCGTCGATGCCGTCGCCGTCCTGATCGACCGTGCTTTGCAGCCGGGCAATCTCTGTCCCGTACCTGTCCGGCAGCCGTTCATCAGACGTGCGCTGATACCGGAAAACAAAAATCCCGCCAGCAAAGACCACCATACTGACCAATACTGCCGTCAGGACTGCAATGACCTTTTTAATTTTCACTGCCAGCCCTCCCCAACAGCACCTTTTTCATCATTATAGCAAAAATCCTGCCTGTCTACAAGTGATTCAGTCTATTGTCCGGCTGGCTGCCAATACGTCACCCATCCACCCGATTTTCCAGTCATTTTTCGGCATTGGAAAAGGGCACCGTTCCTACTGGAACGACACCCTTCATAAGCATTATTCACTTTTCACGCACCAGTCGATGGCACACATCTGCCCATCGGGACGCGGGCGATCATCGCGAACAAGTCCGTGGCGACACGCCATTTAGCAAACGCCCTGTGCGATCATAGCGTCAGCGATCTTCTCGAAGCCTGCGATGTTTGCACCAGCGACGAGGTTGCCTTCCATGCCGTACTTCTTGGCTGCGTTGTAAGAATCATGGAAGATGGTGACCATGATGTTCTTCAGCTTTGCGTCAACCTCTTCAAAGGTCCAGGACAGACGCTGGGAGTTCTGGCTCATTTCCAGACCGGAGGTTGCGACACCGCCTGCGTTGGAAGCCTTAGCAGGAGCAAACAGGATGCCAGCGGACTGGAACGCTTCGATTGCGCCAGGAGTAGAAGGCATGTTTGCGCCCTCTGCAACTGCGATAACGCCGTTTGCAAGCAGGATCTTTGCGGATTCTTCGTCCAGCTCGTTCTGGGTTGCGCAGGGCAGCGCGATATCACACTTGACAGTCCAGATGCCCTTGCAGCCTTCGGTGTAAACCGAACCGGGAACGCGGGCAGCGTATTCTTTGATACGGCCTCTTTCGACTTCCTTGATCTGTTTGACAACAGCCAGGTTGATGCCGTTGGGATCATAGATATAACCGTTGGAGTCAGACAGCGCAACAACCTTGCCGCCCAGCTGGGTCGCCTTTTCAGTCGCGTAGATTGCAACGTTGCCGGAACCGGAGATAACAACCGTCTTGCCCTTGAAGGAATCGCCCTTCATGCAGTTGAGCATCTCTTCGGTAAAGTAGCACAGACCATAACCGGTTGCCTCAGTTCTCGCCAGCGAGCCGCCGTAGGTCAGGCCCTTACCGGTCAGAACACCGGTAAATTCATTGCGGATGCGTTTGTACTGGCCAAACATAAAGCCGATTTCTCTGCCGCCGACACCGATATCACCAGCGGGAACGTCGGTATCCGGGCCGATATGACGGCACAGCTCGGTCATGAAGGACTGGCAG
>DCTE01000192.1:7141-7291 GCA_002329405.1 Ruminococcaceae bacterium UBA1448
CCTTTGCCGCCGCCCATCGGGAGGGTGGTCAGGGCATTCTTAAAGCACTGTTCAAAGCCCAGGAATTTAATGACAGAAGTGCAGACGGTCGGATGCAGGCGCAGGCCACCCTTGTACGGACCGATTGCGGAGTTGAACTCAACGCGGTAG
>DCTE01000192.1:7296-7865 GCA_002329405.1 Ruminococcaceae bacterium UBA1448
TCTGAACTGGATAAATCTTTCCGGCTCGGTGATCCGGCCGACCACATTCAGTTTTTCCAGCTCGGGACGGGCTTCAACAACAGGTTCCAGAGATTCCAGAACTTCGGTAACAGCCTGGATGAATTCAGGTTCGCCGGCGTCTCTCTTTTCTACCTCGGCGAGGACTTTTTTCAGGTACTCATTTTTTAATGCCATAATGTAACCCTCCTAAATATTCAGCGGTTTCAGCGCGTGAGTTTATTATACACCTATTGGAAAAAAATTGCAATATTTTTTTTGAATTCCGTCAGATTTTTTTTGAAAATATTTTTTTTACAAAAAATATGCCGTTTTTTTACCCGATTTTCCGCCTGTAAAAGTTTTCTGCCGCCCGCTGTCCACTATGAGAAAACAGCCAAAAATCCCCGAAAAATCAGCATTTCCCTGCTTTCCACCCGCCATATCGGAATGAGTGGTTGTATGAACAGTTATTTGGCTGTATGAAAAGGCCAGCAGACACCTGAAAATGAATCTTTTAGAATAAATCCTGCATCCACAACAGCAAAAAACGGACAGGCAAAAACCTGTCC
>DCTE01000105.1 GCA_002329405.1 Ruminococcaceae bacterium UBA1448
TTGCCTTTGTTGGATTTTGAACCTGAATTTTGGTAGCGGGGGTTGGATTTGAACCAACGCCCTTCGGGTTATGAGCCCGACGAGCTACCGAGCTGCTCCACTCCGCGATATCTGTACTGCACTGTTGCTCAGTGCTTTATTATAATACCACAAGCGGATAGTTTTGTCAACACTTTTTTGAAAAAATTTTTCTTGGCCGGTGAAACAGAATATTTCTTTCACCGGCCAGTCATTCAGGTATTATTTTTTATAATCGAATGTCGGAATCTTCAGCCAGCGTTCCCGCATAAAATGTGCAGCCATTTTAGGCTTACGGTCACGGGTAAAGAGACCTTTTTTGTTTCCCTGAACACGAACCACGCCCTGCGACGTTGCAAAGTCCGCAAAGTTCCAAACCTGCTCACCCTGTACTTCCGGTATTTCATCAAACACACGGGTGTTCATTTCATAATAGTTCACCTGATATTCCTCTGTAAACATAACCGGCGTTGCGTCATGGAAACCCGCGATGGTATCCGCGCCAAATTCGGTAAACACAATCGGTTTATCCAGTGACGCCCATTTTGCCAATTCAGCACGCAATTGTTTTTCAGCAGAAGCGAGATCTCCCCCGCACTCATACCATCCATAATATCGATTCAAGCAGATGATATCACAGACATCCTTCGTCACTTCCTGTTCGAAGGAAATCATCTGCACGTTAACCAACGTACAGGGGCGTTTCTGCGGATCGAGTTCTTTTGCAAGCGCAAACAGCGGGAAAAAGTAATCGGCCGCTTCTTTTCCGGCAGAGTCAGGTTCATTGGCAATGCTCCATACAGCGACGCAGGCAAGGTTTTTATCCCGCGCGATCAAATCACGGATCACATCCTGATGATGTTCAAAGGTCTGAGGGGCATATTCCCCGCCAAAAGTCGTTGCATGGGAAGCACCAAAAAATCCGCCGCCCATTCTGAAATTCAAACCGACCGCCGGTACCTCATCAATCACAACAATTCCTTCACGGTCACACAGCCGCATCATCTCTTCTGAATAGGGATAATGGCTGGTACGGAAAGAGTTGGCCCCCTGCCATTTGAGCAGTGCCAGATCTTTTACATTCATTGCCTCATTCAGGCCGCGTCCGTTCGGATAGGTGTCCTCATGTTTGCCATATCCTTTGAAATAAAAGGGACGTTCGTTGATCAGCAGATGGTGACCATCTACCCGGACTGTCCGCACGCCATAGGGCAGCGTATAGCAGTCTTCTCCAAAGGTCACCCGGATCTCATACAAATAAGCATCCAGCGGCTGCCAGAGCCGGACATTTTCGATATGCAGCTGTCCGCTGGTTCCGTCCGCCTGTGCGACCAGCTGACCAGCCTCGTCCAGCACTTCGACATGACAGTCGCCCTCACCGAAAACATCAACCTGATATTGCAGATCTGCGCTGTTATTCTCAAAATCAACGGCCGGTGTAACGGTCAAGTCGCAGATATAAGCAACCGGTGTGGTATACAATTTTACAGGACGGGTAATACCAGCATAATTGAAGAAGTCAAAATTGGTTGCATTATATTTTCTGCCTGCAGGTGTTACCTTCTGTTCGCCGACCGGAAGGGTCGAGTGATCAATCACATTGCTGACCGCAATCGTCAGCAGGTTGTCTCCGGCATGTGCAATCTTTGTTACATCCGCTTCAAACGGCAAAAAACCGCCCTTATGGCTGGTGACCAGTTCGCCATTCAGATAGACTTCTGCGTGGTGAGTAACCGCCGCACAGCGCAGCACAAGCCGCTGTGCAAGCATTGCGGAAGAAACAGAGATCTTCCGCTGATAATAGACCGTTCCGCGGTAATCCCGCAGTTCTTCCGACGTCTTGATATCGTTATAAGACGCGGGTACCGGCATCGTGCACCCATCTGTCAGAGGAGCGGCATACCACTGACAGCGTTTGCCCTCGCCTTCCTCCTTCTCAGTTTTAAAAGTCCAGATTCCACCAAGATCAAACAGCATGCGGGACTGCGTCATGATTGGATACAGCATAAAATAACTCCTTTCGCGCGAAATATTTTGTACAATTTTATTGTAGCATGATTTGCGTCAAAAAACTAGAATTATTTTTCAGTGAAATATGATTATTTTATATCCAATCTTCTTTTTTCTGACAGATGCAACTTTTCTTTCCGGTACTGACCAGGTGTCATCCCGGTATCTCTGCGAAAAATACGGATAAAATAGCTGACATCCAATATACCGACCTGTTCTGCAACCTGTGCAATGCTGAGATTCTCCCGCTCCAACAGTTGCTTGGCCCGTTCCAGCCGCTTCTCCCGCAGCCAGCAGCCGAAAGTCTGACCGGTTTCCTCTTTAAATCGGGCGGAAAGATAGCTTTCTCCAACGCCAGCTTTTTCCGCCAGTTCACCCAGACTGACCGCATTGTCCATCTGCAACAGGGCTTCACTGATAACCCCGCGAATTAACGGTGATATTCCCTGTATGGCGTAACGGTTGACTGCCAGACAGTACTCACGCAAAATTTCCCTCTGTATCGTCCGAACCTCCTGTTCAGTCACACAGCTGTCGATCCGTCCGGTAAATCCACGGGCAATCTGGTCAATAAATGCCGGATGGACACCGGCCCGTTCAATATTTTTGCGGCAGAGGGTGTTCAGAATAATCGCGACATTCTGTGCACCGCGCAGCGACTGAAAACGTCCGGGCAGCTGAAACCGGGCCAACTCCCGCATGGCAGCGGTCATTTTATCCAGATTCCCGGTCAACATTGCGTCCAGCCATTCATTTTCTTTCTGATATCGCTGTTCGATCATCGACGCTGCCATCGCCTGTTCATATTGTTCCTCACGGCTGACCGGCGTGCCGGGTGATGGATGCTCAACCTGTTCTACAAAGGGAAGTGCCTGCTCCTGTCCGCACAGCAGCGCGCCAATACGGCGGACCATCCGTACAAAAGCCTGCTCATCCAGTACAACTGGAACAGAACTTCGATATTCCAGCAAAGATTCTCCCATCCGTGAATCCCATCCCAGTTCCTTTTGAATTGCAAAAGTGACCTCCCGCGAATTAGATTCTGCAAGATAAGGGCCCATCGTCAGCAGCTGTCGTTCTCCATCGACTGCACAGCAAAATATCAGATAGCGGCAGCCAAACATATCCAGAAAACGGACAATTTGCTCCTGCGGCAGCTGGAGCAAACGATCAAAAAGGTATACGCCCTCGTCAAAATCCGGCAGGCACCATTTCCGCAAACCGCCGTCAAAGCTGACATTGTCGAATGGTACTGCTCTTTCTTCCGAAAGATGGTATCGGTGAAAAGCCACATTATAACTCCCGGTTACCAGCGTCAGTGCTTCCAAAACATCCATCTGCATCCTGTCCACCCCATCCTTTTTTTTCATTATAATCCTAACAGACCGGACTTGCAAGAAAATCCTATTATACCATAAAATATGCACATTTTCTAATCTCAAAAAATATTATTCCCAATTATTTACCAATAGATTTATTTAAAACATACAATAACATTTTGCAACCTTTTATGAATGTTGTGTGTATTGAATATGAAAAAACAATCCAAACCAACCAGCTTGATCAAACTGTTATAAATCAAAGGGGGCATTAAAATGACACATCCACTTAAACGCATCTGCCTGGCATTGCTGCTTTCTTCCGCAATCATCGGAGGCCTGACCCTGCCGCTGCCGGCACATCTGCCTATGCAAACCGTATGCGCTGCTTCTTCCGGTAACCTTGGCAGCGATATTCGCTGGACGCTCAGCTCTTCCGGCACGCTGACCATTTCAGGGAAAGGAGGAATCCCGGAGGATATGGCTGTGATCTATGAAATCACCGATGGCTGGACCAAGGAAGAAATCCGGGAATCCTTGAAAAAAATTGTAATCGAAGAGGGAATCACCGATATTGGCGACCAGTTCTCCGCCAATTATCCAAATGTAACGGAAGTCCAACTTCCTTCCACCCTGACCGCCATTGACGATTATGCTTTCAGTCAGATGAGCAGTCTGAAAAAAATCAATATACCCGATTCGGTCACCTCCATTGGCGCAAACGCATTTAACGGCTGTGAATCCTTGGAAGAACTCAACATACCCGACAGTGTCACATCAATCGGAGAATCTGCTTTTCTCAACTGCCATTCGTTGTCCAGTGTCCAACTACCAGAAGGGCTGACCAAATTGCCGAGCAGTTGTTTTAAGTCTTGCAGTTCCTTGCAGAAAATTGAATTTCCTTCCCATTTACAGACGATTGAACAATCCTGCTTTGCCGTCACTGGATTGACCAGTATTATTCTTCCACCAGAGCTGGAAACCATTACCCATCTTGCTTTTAGCGAATGTCCCAATCTTACGTCAGTCCAGCTTCCCGCTGGCCTGAAAACGATTGAAGACAGTGCCTTTTTGAACTGTCCGGCGCTGACATCCATCGTCATTCCCGACGGGGTCACTTCTATCGGCAGAATGGCGTTCTTTAACTGCGAAAAACTGAAGACGATACGGTTACCTTCTTCTCTGACACAGATGGGCGAGGAACTGTTTAAGGGGTGCTCATCACTTACCGAATTGGATATTCCCGATGGCGTAACGAAAATCCTCAGCGGGACTTTTTCCGGCTGCCGTTCACTTCAGTCGCTTACTCTGCCGAAAAACCTGACCGCGATTTACGGCCCGGACCAGGTCTACCCGGAAGGAAGCTACACCTACAACGGCGGACATGCCGACACCCTTCCGACTGTGGAAGACTGTACTTTTTACGATTGTGAGTCTCTCACCTCACTGGAATTCCCATCCTCGCTGAAACTGGTATCCGGCGCCCTTTTTTCCAGCTGTGACAAACTGACTTCTGTTTCCTTTACAAGCACAACGCTGGAAGGAAAAGGCACACAGACATTCCAGGACCATGCCGCAAGGCTGACCGTATATTTTTCCAATCCGGTCGGACTGTATGACCGGCTGCGGGGACAGGGTATCAGCTGCACGCTTGGTTCAATCACACCGCCTGCCTCTAACGTTCCGTCAACCGGCACGCCAGGGCTGTATATCTACAATGGCAAAAGCTATATCTACGGCCCGGACGGAAAACTGGAAAAATCCGGCTGGTACCAGGCGGACGGAAACTGGTATTACCTGAATGACAATGGCGCAGGCGTTGTCAACTGCTGGCGGCTGAAAGACGGAAAATACGCCTATCTCGGCGCTGACGGTAAAATGAAAACCAATTGCTGGATTAAAGATTACGGCGACTGGTACTATGTTGACCAGACCGGTGCCCGGTATGAATCTCGATGGGGACGACTGGACAACGCCTGGTACTGGTTCGGCGGCTCCGGCAAGATGATGTCGAATGGCTGGCTCAAGCTCGCGGACGGCAAATGGTATTAC
>DCTE01000164.1:0-193 GCA_002329405.1 Ruminococcaceae bacterium UBA1448
TTCTGCTCCGTTTTGGGAAAGGAGAGTCATGATGACAAAGGTATGGGCACTGTTTCGAGGGGATGTCCGGTCGGTTGTACGGTGCAACAAGATTTTACTGGTGATGATATTCGGGTATCAAGCGGCCTATGTGCTTGGGGCATTGAGTTTTCTGGGAATCCTGACCGTCGTGCTCGGCGGGATGCTCGCGTAT
>DCTE01000164.1:213-5328 GCA_002329405.1 Ruminococcaceae bacterium UBA1448
CGACCGGATACAGCCGGAAAGAGTATGTGTTGTCCAAGTATCTGCTTGGGGTGGTTGGAACCCTATTCTGCTCATTGACAATGGGTGTGTTTTCGCTGATTGGTATGTCGATGGGGAAGATCAGCGCGGAAAACAACATTGCATTCCTCCTTCCGGTGCTGATTGGCGGAACGCTGATAATGCTGTCAGTTGCATTGCCGCTGTCCTTCTGGTTCGGGATGGAAAAGGCAAGGCTGCTCAGTATCCTGATTATTGCACTGGCCTGTGGATTTACCGGTGCATTTGCCGGTTTCACAGAAGGAAATAACGGGCTTCCGTTTCAGGGATGGAGCTTTACCGGGCTGATGATGATTGTGGTATCGGTTATCATACTGGCTCTGTCGGTCATGATTTCCCTGAAAGTTTTTGATCGAAGAGAATTTTAAAAAAATGTCGTTTTTCGTTGCAGTTTCTCTTGTATATTCTCTCCTGATGCGCTATAATATAAATATAATGCCGTTGATATTGATTGATGGCACAAGTGTACGTCAAGGAAGGATGAAAAGAAATGTACGATAAGACAATGACCTTTTCGGTAAACGACGATAAAGAGCGGGAGATGCGTGAGACACTGGTAACTGTGTACAATGCGCTCAAGGAAAAGGGATATAATCCCGTAAGCCAGATTGTCGGCTATATCCTTTCCGAAGACCCTACCTACATCACCACCCATCACAACGCCCGCAGCCTGATTCGCCGGATTGACCGGGATGAGCTGCTTCAGGCGATGGTTAAGGATTATTTGAAAGACTGATTATTCTACGATGATAAAAGCGCACTGGGAGAATTTCCCGGTGCGCTTTTTGCTATCTGAAATTGCTGTTATGCCTGCTGTGCAGTGGCCGATGGTTCAGCAGTCGCGCCGCCGCTCCAGTCGTCAGCCGCCACTTCCGGCAGATCACCCGGACGGAAGCCATTACCGTGGATTTCGCCGCAGTCGGATGCGATGATGAAGGCGCGGCCGTCAACTTCGGTCGCTACGGTTTTGAGCTTGAAATAATCGCGGCTGCGGATGGCGATGACCAGTACATTGTTCGGCATACCGGTATAGGCGCCGCGGCCATTGAGAATCGTGACGCCGCGGTGACATTCCAGAATAATCCGGCGGGCGATTTCCGGCCCCTTTTGGGAGATCAGGAAGACGACCTTTCCGTTGCCTTTCCGATAGAGGACCAGGTCGGCAACACGGGTGTAGACCATGATGGTGATACCGGCGTACAGCACCGATTCGATCTTTCCATAAACAAACCAGGACAGCGCGACAATACAGACGTCAATCATCATGATGATCTGTCCCATCTGGAAATCCGGGCGCCGGACCTGTACCATCCTGGCGATCACATCGCTGCCGCCGGTCGTAAAGTCCCGCATAAAGACAATTCCCAATCCGGTGCCCATTAACCCGCCGCCGAACAGAGCACCGAGAATCATGTCTCCCTGATACACCGGAAAATGAACCAATACTACATCCAAAAAGAAGGTCAGCAGTGAGATCGTGACCAGCGTTTTGCCTGCAAACTTTTTGCCGACAAAAAAGAAAGCCAGTACCAGCAGCGGTACATTCAAAGCAAATGTTAAAACGCCCATCGGGATATCTGTCAGCGCGTTGATCATTGTTGACAGGCCGGTTACGCCGCCGGGGGAGATATCATTTGGGGCGGTGAAGCAGTAGACGCCCAGCGTATAAACAAACGAACCAATGACGACATGGAGCAGGTCTTTTATAAGCTCCTCACCAGATTTTTTCAATGCAGTGAAACCTCTTTTCCTCATGATGGCGGATTACCGGCATAATATCCTGAAATCCTCACACATTATAGCAGAGAAAAAACTGTCCGTCAATAAAAATCAGATATAAATAATAATTCTTTCTGTCAAGTACATGTGTTTTCATAGAAAACAAATATCTGAAAATACTCTCTGTCAAAAGTACATTTGCTTTTTCCAGCAATTATCCAGCGAAAAAACAGCCTGCCACAAAATATTTGCAGCAGGCTGTGAGAAGTGCGTCAGATGTGCATTCTTCTGGAAAGCTCGGCGAGGAAGGCACGGGTCCTGAATACGATCAGCCCCGCAATAACCAGAAACGCGGTGACCGAAGTGATGACCGACGGGAATTGGACCGTTGCCCAGTCGAAGATCAGGCAGATAAACGGCAGCAGGCTGTAGGCAGTCACAATAATCAGATGAATCAGATATTCCTGTTCTTCCGCTTTCAGAATCCGGGCCAATACAAAATCGGCCACCAGCGTGACTTCACAGCAGATTGGGAGGACATAGTTGACCGCCCATCCGTGGCTGCCAGTAAACCTGTCCCAGATCAGACAGAGGATGGTGACCAGCAGCAGCTGGCAGGTAAGGTTTTTGAAAATCCTTGACCGGAAACGGATGGCGGCTGAAATGGTAATCCAGCCGCTGAGGATGCCGNNGCCGATCGCAAAGAAAATCCAGACGTCCCCTTTTGTAAAAGCAAATTCTACCACCAGGCAGATTGCCAGTGCCGCCAATGCCGTAAAATTCAGCAGTTTGCGCAGCAGTCCCCGGTTGTATTTTGGTGCCGGCGGTTTTGGAAAAGCCTCCAGCAGTGGCTCAGGGGTGCCGACCAGCTCGCCCTGGCAGAGTGGACAGCAGCGTTTTGCACCATTGATATTGACTCCGCAATTTTTACATTGCTGCATCGTTGCTTCCCCCTTTCAGCTGCTGAATAGATGGCTGTTCCTCTTCCTGGTCGGAGTAGTACTCATTGCAGCGAATTTCAACCGGGATTCCGACTTCGGTCAGCCGGCGGAAGAAATTCTTTTGAATTTCCGTGCTGGCGAAGGCTGAAGTGAACCCCAGCGAAAGGGTATCGCCGCAGGAAACGAGGGTCAGCTGTAATTTCAGCGTGCTGGCAAACGCGCTGAACAGCCGGATATACCGCATCATTTCTTTGGGCATGACCGCCCGGCCGACATTGGAGATGACAGCCGTTTCCGCCCGGTCGCTCAGCAGTTTTGCAATCCGCAGCACAAAGTTTTTCAGCGGCAGCGGTGCCAGCTGGACAGCGAGGTTATGTTCCAATGCCGCCAGGTTGTTCATCCTGATTTCAAGTTTTTCGCGGGTCAGTTCTTCTTTGAAGCCTTTGTCCACTTCCGACACGATGTCGCCGAATTTGCCGTTCCGGCGGCTGAAATTATAAGACACGTCGATCATTCCGAAAAAGTTTCGGGCGGTATCGGACGGAAAGTAGGTGCGCAGATTGACCGGAACGCCCAGTACAACCGGCCGCCGAACTGCCGATGCCGGCATTTCGTTGCGCAGTGATTCGATAAACACTGCGGTCAGAAAGACCGTCATTGTTGTCCCGAAGCTGTGGGCGGCATCCAGTACCGCATGGACCGGCGCGACGCCTTCGATGATCTGAAGGCCATCACGGTCTGAATGCTCCGCAAGGACGTTGAATGCCCTGGGTTCATCCGTCTTTTTACGGCGGGTGTGTACTTTTTTATAATATTTGCGGAAAGAATCCGATTGCCGTCCGGCCTCTGAGCCGTCATCCGGCAAAACTGGCGGCGTATCACCAAACACATCCGGGTGAGCCAGCAGCAGATAATGGTAAACAATCGTTTTCAGAAAACTGACAGCCCCTGTCCCGTCGGTCAGCGCATGGAACATCTCCAGATTGATGCGGGTCTTGTAATAGCTGACTTCAAACAACAGGTCACGGCTTCCGTTTTCATACAGGGAACCGCATACCGTCCGTGATTCAGGGACGACCTGTGGACGCAGGTCGGTTTGTTCGAAATAGTACCAGAATGCACCGCTTTTCATGATGACCAGATAGGCCGGGAATTTCAAAACCGCTTTGTCAACCGCCTGCTGGAGCAGCGCGGGGTCGATTTCTTCGGTCAGTTCGCAAGAGAAACGAAAAACACAGGTATTGGTGCCCATATTGCTGGGCGGAAAGATCTTCGCGGCATTGTCCAGTCTGGACCAGGCGCGTTTTTTATTGTTTCCCTGTAGATGCATCTGTGTCCTCCTCTCCTTTTTCAATTCTGACCCGTCCGTTGAGTCTGTTTTCAATAGCTCCGCCGGCTTTATTTTCGGTTGCCTTCAGAAAATCCCGCATCAGTTCACAGGCGCATTCAAATTCCGGCGTGCCGGGATGAGAGATGAATCCGTGGATAGCACCTTCCAGACGATTGACAATTACCCGGCCGCCAGCTTCGGCCAGTGCCCGGCCATATGCTTCTCCTTCATCCCGGAGTGGGTCATATTCTGCGGTGATGATCAGGGTGTCCGGCTGGTTGGATAAATCTTTTTCCAGCAGCGGTGCAGCGTAGGGGTCGTACCAGTCGTCGGGCGACAGGTACAGTTCCCAGTATTCACACAGCCGCTTAGATGTCAGGATATAATCCTGACCATTTTCCCGGATGGAATTAAACGGGGAGCTTTCAGGCGAGTGGTCGTTATAGGTCGCCGGGTAAAGAAGAATCTGCCGCCGGACATTGAAAACATTGCGGTCGCGCCCCATCAGCGATACAACCGCCGCCAGATTGCCGCCGGCCGAATCGCCGACCAGTACGATCTCGTCCGGCAGATGTCCAAGCTGGTAGATCCGTTCAAAAATTGCAACTGTGGCCGCAAAACAGTCTTCTGCCCCTACCGGAAAGCGGTTTTCAGGCGCGAGGGAATATTCGACCGAGATGACCTTTGCACCAAGTTGGGAAGCCAGTGCGTCGCAGACATAGTGATAGCTGTCAACCGATTCGGTTACCCAGCCGCCTCCATGAAAAAACAGCACCAGCCGAAAGCCGGTTTCCTTCTCCGGTGTATACAGCCGTGCGCGGACCTTGCGTCCATTAGCAGTCAGTTCCATATCGGTCATATGATAGATTGGGCTCATCAGCGGGGCTTTCAGGTCAGAGACAGCCCGCTGTAACTTATAGACCCGTTCCATCGGCGGCAGATCCAGCACCCGGGATGCCAGACGATATAACCGCCGGTTGTCATTGTTTTCGGCGGCTGTCTGGGAACTGGGCTGAGAGACAGGCTGTAGATCCGCCATTTTTTGCGCGGAAAAGCTCTTTTTCTCAT
>DCTE01000061.1 GCA_002329405.1 Ruminococcaceae bacterium UBA1448
CAAATGGGTCAAGTCCGGCAGCTATTGGTATTATCTCGGTTCAGACGGTGCGATGCTGACTGATACGACCACCCCCGACGGCTACTATGTCGACTCTGAAGGTAGATGGATATAAAATGGGGGGATATTCAATGAAAAAAATTCTTTCTGGCCTTATCATTTCAAACTGTATTTTCAATTTGCTATTTACAGTCCATGCTTCTGCAAAAGAATACACAGGGAGCGTCAGCAATGACCAGATCACCTGGAGCTACAACGATGAAACCGACACCCTTACCTTAACCGGAGACGGCGATTCTGTCCTGACGGAAATCGGTATTGATCCGCTATGGAATCCGATCAGTACAATTGAGGTGCAAGGCATCGCACAGATCAACTACAAACTGACTGCCGACACGATCATACTGGGCAAGGAAGTCAGGGATTTTATTACTCCATCGACATCGGAGCTGGATGGTGTCCCGTATGCGAACATCTGTTACATCGTAGACCCGGAAAATCCTTATTATACCTGTTATGATGACGCATTGTATACCAAAGACCTTACCGAGCTGATCCATGTACCCCCACTGAAAACGGAAATTGATTTTCCAGACACACTGGAAAAAATTCATTCTTTCGCATTTGCACACACTGTACTGGACGAAATAATCGTCCCGTGGGGTGTGACGACCATCGAAGATTATGGCGTTGAATTCCTGAGCCCACGGGCGGAAAGAAACGAGTATATGTATGTGATTTTACCGGATACTCTGCAATCTATCGGAGAATCTGCCCGGTATACGATGTGCCGGTTTGCCTACTCCGGCAATAATTCCGCTATCTCTACGAGCAGACTCTACCCGATGCTTTCTACACAAGCCTTACAAATCTGCCAGGAGGTCATAAAACTTTACGGCAATTCTTCTCTTTATGATTTTTACGGCATTACCCCAAACTCGTTTAAGACCTTTGGTGATAGGACCTACTACTTTGACGCTGACTGCAAGATGGTCACCGGAAGACAGATGATCGACGGCAAAATTTATACTTTCGATCAGAACGGCATTTTGCAGAAAGACAGTGAACCTGCATCCGTCAGCGGTCTGGTTTATCAGGATGGAAAAGCCTACATCTTCGATGAAAATGGAAATATGCTCCGCTCTGGATGGTATCAGGCAGATGGAAACTGGTACTACCTCAACGACTACGGCGCGGGTGTGGTCAAATGCTGGCGGTTAAAAGACGGCAAATACGTCTATCTGGGCGCTGACGGAAAAATGCAGACCAACTGCTGGATTGAGGATTACAATGAATGGTACTATGTGAAAGCCGACGGCACCCGGTATGAATCGGCTTGGGCAAAGATCGGCGGCAGCTGGTACTGGTTCGGCGGCTCCGGCAAGATGATGTCAAATGGCTGGCTCAAACTTGCGGATGGAAAATGGTATTACTTCCGTTCCGGCGGTCAGATGGCGACCGGCTGGATTCAGGACGGTGGCAAATCGTATTACCTGACCGAGTCGGGCGCAATGGCTGCAAACAAATGGGTCAAGTCCGGCAGCTACTGGTACTACCTCGGTTCCAGCGGCGCGATGCTGACCAATACAACTACCCCTGACGGCTACCATGTCGATTCTGAGGGCAGATGGATCTGACCCTGACAGGATAAAGGCAGGTGAGAAAAACTCATCTGCTTTTATCAATTGACCTGATTGCAAACAACAAAGAAAGGCTGTCTGATATGGATATTACCCTGATGTTTTTGATGATCGGTGCGATCACCGACCGCAGCTTGTCCGAAAAGGAACGGCAATTCGCATTTAAATTATACACCGACTATTATCCCCTGATCCGGGGTAAGGTGTGCAAACGTGTACAAAATGCCAGTGACCGCGATGACCTGATCCACAACTGTTATCTGCGGCTATTGACCCATATCGACCGGCTGACCGGATTGGAACAGCCCCAGCTGGTACGCTATATTGAACGTGTCGTGCAGTCCTGCTGCTACGACTTTTTCGCATCCAGCACCGATACCATCAGCTTTGAGGAAAATTCCGCGGAAATTGCCGCGGATCAGTCGGAAGATGTACAGGAAATGGTGGAAGAGATGGAGAAATATGATGATTTTCACCGGCTGTTTCAGCAGTTTCCAGAACGGGAACAGCGCATCCTCTACATGCGCTATGTCGAAGAGCTCTCTCTCAAGGAGATCGCTGAACAGCTGCATGTCCAGCCGGAAAGCGCAAATACCATCCTCTGCCGCATCAGAAAAAGAGCACGAAAACGGCTCTCTGACCACAGGAGGAAACAGCTATGACAGACGGACAGCAAATGAACCAGTTTCGCGCATTGGATTTTGACGAAGAAGACATCCTCTTATCTTCGCTCGTCCGTTATCATTTCGAACGGGAAGCGATGGAAGACCTGCAAAAGCTGAACGCCGGTGAGTTTGAAGCAGCACCCAAAGAAGCCGCTTCGGCCAAAAAACGGGCGGAAAAATATTACCGACGCAACCAGCGAATTCGTCTGCTCCGCCACTGCTACCATACACTGCAAAAGGTTTCGGTCTTTCTGGTGGTGCTGGCGGTTGGATTTACCTTTCTGACCGTCCGGGTGGATGCAGTCAACAAGGCGGTCGTCAACTGGCTGACCCAAGTTTACCAGACACACACCCATCTGTCCATCGGAATGGAAGAATCTCCAGTAAAATATACAGATATCCGAATCAACTGGATTCCCGAAAAATTAACGCTGAATTCCACTCAGGCAGATTTTGGAATCTATCAGCTGGAATATGATGGCCAGTCTATCGGTACGATCCTATGCAACAATACCGATACCAATACATCCTTAAATACGGAAGATGCAAAAACCCAGTATATCCACCTTCCAAATTACGATACTGTCTATCTGGTGGAACGGGAAGACTTTAAAGCCGTCACTGCATCCAATTCTCAAATAGCCATCATTATTTCCGCAATCTCCAGCTCTGAATATACACTATCTATGGGAGAACTCCTTCAAATTCTTCAAAACATTGAATACTGAAATCAGCATGCCTCCAGATTTTTTGCGTCAGATACTTGATTCTGCTTTGGTATTCTGATACAATATTTTTAGTGTCAAAGCTCTGTTTATGTTCAAAATATCCTGATGTACAAAATCGGTGAGGAGGCAGCTTGCATGACCAAACACGTTTTTTACAAGCCGGAAGACGGGTGGTCGGGCGATTACATCCCGTTTTACTGGAACGGCACTTTCTATCTGTTTTATCTGCTTGACAGGCACAGTCCGCGCGGACATCTGGACGGTGTTCCCTGGTGTCTGGCCGAAACGTCGGACTTCGTGCACTTTACCTCCCGCGGAGTGGTGCTCCCCGGCGGCTCGGAAGAGGACCAGGACCTCTGCGTCTACACTGGATGTGCGCTGGCTGCCCAGGACCGGTTCCATATCTTTTATACCGGCAACAACCCCTTCAAGCGTCAGACCGGCCTGCCGGAACAAAAGGTCATGCACGCGGTCAGCGACGATCTCCGCCACTGGACCAAAATCCCGGAAGATACCTTCCAGGCCCCGGAAGGATATGAGCCCCATGACTGGCGGGACCCGTTTGTCTATCTGGATGAACGGGACGGACAGTATCATATGCTGCTGGCCGCCCGGCTGAAAGAGGGGGCAAACCCCCGCCGCGGCTGTACCGCCCATATGGTCAGCAGTGACCTGAAGACCTGGCAGCAGCTGCCGCCATTATGGGCACCGGAAAGCTATTATACCCATGAATGCCCTGATCTGTTTCAGATGGGCGAATGGTATTACCTGATCTTCTCGGAATTCAGCGATATCAACCGCACACGGTATGTGATGAGCAAAAGCCCCGACGGGCCATGGATTGCGCCCCAGCAGGATGTGTTTGACACCCGGCCCTTTTACGCTGCAAAATCCTGCTCCGACGGCCAGAAACGTTATCTCTTCGGCTGGATTGCCACCCGTGAGGACGAAACCGATTTCAGCCCCTTCCGCTGGGCGGGCAGCCTGGCGGTGCATGAACTGTACCAGCTGGAAAACGGCGAACTTGCCTGCCGGGAACCGGAAACGATTGCACAAAGCTGGAAGGCAAACGAACGCCCCCTCGCTTTCGGATGCACCCGGGACGGTGACGCCCGTGTGGAGAGAAAGGACGGCAGCGCGGTCGGATATACGCTGGAAGAGCTGCCCGGCAGCTACCGCTTTGAAGCGGACGTGACGTTTGATGAAGGGACCCACAGCTTTGGCCTGCTGCTGCGCGCCGACCCCGAACGGGATACCGGATATGCCCTCAACTTTGAACCGGCCGCCAGCCGGGTGGAGTTTTATATCCGGCCGCGGATGGATTACAAAAACTTCAATGACGAGGGGCTCAGCCGGGTCTTTGATATGCACAAGCGTTCCTTCCATCTGTCGGTCACGGTCGACGGCACCATCGCGGTCGCCTATATCGACGGGAAAATTGCCTTTTCCACCCGGATGTATTCGGTCAATGGAAACAGGCTCGGCTTTTATGCGCTGCATGGCGGCATGACCCTGCACAACCCCCGCATCAGCAGCTGTCAGGCTGACTGCTGATCAAAACAGAAAGGATGATTCCCATGATTACCAAATACCGTTTTGGCACACCGGTCATCGACACCGAAGCTGTCATCGTCCGGCAGCCGGAAGCTGCTGTCTTCCAGAAAGGGGACGATGTTTCCATCCCCGGGTTCACGGCGGCGGTCGTCGACGCCAATTTGCAGACAGACGGCTCGGTCCGCCGCTTTGGCGTCACCAAACAGCTGCCCCGCAAGGACGCCTGGCAGTTTACCCTCGACCTGCATGACGGGGACCGTGTCTACGGCCTGGGCGAGGCCCAGCGCGGGATGAACAAGCGCGGCTGGCTGTACATCAGCAACAATGTCGACGACATGTACCACACCGAAAGCAAGTACAACCTCTATGGCTCCCACAACTTCCTGATTGTGGAGCGGGCGGACGGCAGCGATGGCAATGTCGCGGTCTTTCTGGATGACCCGGGCGTCTGCCGGTTTGACGTCGGGTATACCGACAAGGACAAACTGATCATTACCGCTTCTTCGCTCAACTTTGACCTCTATTTCCTGACCGGCGCGGATAACTCCAAAAAGCCGCTGGCCATTACCCGGGAGTTCCGAAGCATCATCGGCCAGAGCTATATCCCGCCCAAGTGGGGCATGGGATACGGCCAGTCGCGGTTTGACTACTTTACCGACGCGGATATCCGTGAAATCGCCAGGAGATACCATGAAAACGGAATCCCGCTGGACATGATCTATCTGGACATCGACTATATGGTCCATTACAAGGACTTTACCGTCAATACCGAGGCTTTCCCCGACCTGACCCGGCTGACAACCGATCTGCGTGAACAGCAGGGCATCCGCCTGGTGCCGATCATCGACGCCGGCATCAAGGTACTGGAAGGGGACGAGACCGCCGAAGAAGGCATTGCAAACGGCTACTTCTGCACCAAGGAAGACGGAACCCCCTTTACCGGCGCGGTATGGCCGGGGCTGTCCTACTTTACCGACTACCTCAACCCCGACGCGAGGAAATGGTTCGGACGGCATTACAAGTTTTTGCTGGACCAGGGCATCGAAGGCTTCTGGAACGATATGAACGAACCGTCCATCTTCTTTACCAATGAGACCATCCGCCGGGCGGTTGAGACGGCGGAAAAAATCGGGATCAAGGACAACTATACGATTGAAGACTGGCAGGCTGTGATGGACGCCTCGGCAGGGATGAGCGAGCAGATGCAGTACTACGACCAGTTTTACCACACCGTCAACGGCAGGCGCATCTGTCACAAGGATGTCCACAACATCTACGGCTACAATATGACCCGCGCCGCCGGTGAAGCGTTTGAGGAGATCTGCCCCGACAGGCGGATTCTGATGTTCTCCCGCTCCTCCTATATCGGCATGCACCGTTACGGCGGCATCTGGACCGGCGACAACGCCTCCTGGTGGGCGCACCTCCAGCAGGTAATCAAGCAGCAGCCCGGGCTTAATATGGTCGGGTTGATGTTCAACGGTTCCGATACCGGCGGGTTCAGCGGCAATACCACCGAGGACCTGATGACCCGCTGGCTGGAGTTTTCCATCTTCACCCCGCTGTTCCGCAACCATGCGACCGAGAATACCCGGCTCCAGCAGCTGTATCTCTTCAAGGATCTCAAGTCAATCGGCAATATCGTCGGGCTGCGGTATGCCTTCCTGCCCTACCTGTACAGCGAGTATGTCAAGGCCGCGCTCAACAACGACATGTATATGAAGCCGCTCTCCTTTGTCTACGAGGACGACCCGGC
>DCTE01000056.1 GCA_002329405.1 Ruminococcaceae bacterium UBA1448
GTGTGGAACTGCAGCCCTTCGATGCCCTCTAACAGGTCATCGCGGAAGTTCGCCCTCGTCACCCCAAGGCGCGACCCGGGCGCGCAGGGGTCGTAGATTTCATGCCCTTCCTGCGTCGAGCAGGCGGGATTCAGCCGGATACCGCAGGAAACCCCGCGGCTGAGTGCCTTATCCTTAAAGTGCATCCACTGGTCAAAGGAATTGAAGACCATATGGCCGGCAATTTTGACCAGTTCGTCCATCTCTGCCTCACCATAGGCCGGTTTAAAGACATGGACTTCCTTACCGGGCATCTCCTCATACCCCAGCCGTGCTTCAAACAGTCCCGAAGCAGTCGTACCGGCGAGATATTCCCCGATCAGTGGATAGACCTCCGGCATCGAGAACGCCTTTTGTGCCAGCAGGATTTTACAGCCGGCGCGCTTCTGGACATCAGCGAGGACCATAAGGTTTTTTCTCAGCAGGTCCATATCAATGACGTATGCCGGGCTGTCCAGCTGGGAAAACGCCGCCGGGATGGATAAGTTCTGCATCTGCCAATCTCCTTTCATACAAAAGCAGGCCGCACCGCCAGTTTGCAGACGATGCGGCCTTGGTGTTCAGCTTAGTTAGTCAACCAGCGTGGGGTTGAAATCTTCCTGCCAGGGCAAGCCCCACTTGTTCAGTTCTTCCATAAAGGGATCGGGGTCGAACTCCTCAGCGGTATAGACGCCGGGTTTATTCCATTTTCCGGTCAGCAGCATCGAAGCACCGATCATTGCCGGAACGCCGGTGGTATAGCTGATCGCCTGGGAACCGACCTCGCGGTAGCATTCCTGATGGTCACAGATGTTGTAGAGGTAGTAGGTTTTCTCCTTGCCGTCCTTTTTGCCGGTGAAGATGCAGCCGATGTTGGTCTTGCCGACGGTGCGCGGGCCAAGGGTCGCGGGGTCGGGCAGCAAAGCCTTCAAAAACTGGATCGGGACAATCTCCTTGCCCTCGAACATAATCGGGGTGGTCGACAGCATGCCGACATTTTCCAGACACTTGTCTATTTTCTTACAAAATCCAATTAAAATATTATAAAGGCTGACAGGAAACCAGCCAGCCTTTCCAATAGCTCAGGAATTTGCCGCAGATGATGCAGCCGCTGCTGCGCTGGAAGCGGCAATCGTTGCACAGATCGCCATTTCCTGTGCGATAATCAAAGCGATTGTACCGTTCAGGGCGGCAGTATTCATTACAGTTTGATTCTCTCCGTCAGCATAATCGCATGCAACCAGCATTGCCGCGTGCATGAGCCGTTGTTTTCTGCCCACGCCAAACAGTCCGTACCCTCTCTGATCAGCAAGGTATTCATCCACCTGCGCCACATCCATTGTCAGCGCGTCAATTCCTGCCGGCAACATCGACAGGACACCCAGAGTCGGCAATTCATATTCTCTGCCATACCGCATTCCATTTTCTTTCAATGCGTAATACAGGTTAAGAAGCCGTCTGCATTTTGCTTCCGGGCTTCCCTGACCCATTGCCAGAACATGGCTGAGCGACTGAATGGCATTTCCCGAAAAGAACTCCTCTCTGAGCAGCTGGTAGCAGCTTTCGGTTTGTTCAACAATCTGTTCATCCGTCAAATCCGACAGCGCCAGCAGTGCCGCAAACACGCTATCTTCCGCCGAAGTCAGAAAGGGGTGTTCCTGTTTCATCAATTCATAAATATGCCGGGTACGGGCGGCAACCGCCGAATATTCCTGCGGTGCAACCAGACCGGCAATCACCATTGACGCAACTGGCAGATAGGTAGAATTCCAGAACAATTCCTTTAAAAGGCGGTATACTTCAAGTGCATTCTGCATCTTTTCCTCAGGATTTGCAGAAACACCCAAAAGAGCGATCATTGGAAGTTTCAGTGTTCCTCTGAAATTGGAAAATATCCCGGTATTATCCTTCAATACATATTCTGCTTCTTTTAGCCGGCCAGCATCAGCTTGCTGATGGGCACCGGTAAAAATCGCGGCAGCGACCGGGTACATATAGCTACTTTCCCAAATATAGTCCGATTTGATAACGTCCCTGTTTTCAATGAAATTATTGCAAAGGGTACTCAGCGTACTTCTCATACCGATTTCCTTTCTATGTGGGTTTGGTTACAGCATAACAGAAACAAGTTCTGCCGACAAGTAGTTTTGCAAAATCTAAGGAAATTCGGACAAAAATTATGGTTTTTCGTTGATAAACCCATTGACAAAATTAGACTATTGTGATAGTCTAATTTTAGACGATCGCGATAGTCTAATTGGAGGTGACGGAATGGAACAACAATTATTTGATGCAGAACTGCATATCATGCGGCTGCTCTGGTCGGAAGGTGACAAGTCAGCAAAAGAGCTGGTAACCATTCTCAAGGACAGCATAGGGTGGAATAAAAATACCACCTATACCGTTATCAAGCGGCTGGTGCAAAAAGGTGCGATCGAACGGATTGAACCGGGGTTCATCTGCCGTCCGCTGATTTCTGAAGCGGAGGTACAGCAGGCAGAACTGGATCATCTGGTAAACCGGATGTTTCATGGGTCTTCCAAGTTGTTTTTTGCGGCGCTGCTCGACCGGCAAAAACTTTCCGATGAAGCCAGAGCTGCTTTACTGCGTCTTTTGGAAGAGCGAAAGGAGGACTTGCCGTGACGACTTTACTGTCTATGTCTCTGGGCGGAAGTACCCTGATTTTGATTACCTTATTGATGCGGCCGATTATACGGAAATGGTGTTCAGGTCGTGCCGCTCTGATGGTATGGAGCCTTTCTGTTATCCGATTGCTTGTCCCCCTTTTTCTGCCGCTGTATATGAGTTTCTATAATCATTTTACGGTCACTGGAAACCCGTATACGCCAGCAAAAATTATAAATGATTTTTCGGTTGCTTCTGCCGAACTGCCACTTTCCAGGCTGGTAATCGAGCCGTATTTCTCAGGCAAAATCAACTGGACAGCGTTAGAACTGATATGGCTTGCAGGTGCGGTGATCTGCTGCGCTGTTCATCTGGCACGTTACTACCGAAACTGCAAACAGCTTTCCGAAAGCCTTCCAGCCGACCGGCCATATATCCGGCATTGGCAGGACACGCACCCGCTCCGGCGTCCTTATCAGATTCGTGTATATGACCGTATTCCAACGCCGGTTGCGTATGGCCTGATTCGTCCAGTCATTCTGCTGGATAAGGAAACTGCCGAAGCTGATGAAAAACAGCTTGACCTGATTCTGACACATGAATACCTTCACATCCACCGGTTTCATATCCTGATCAAGTGGATCATTTTTCTGACCTGCGTCATTCACTGGTTCAATGCGCTGGTTTGGCTGATGGGATACATAGTTCAGTCTGATATTGAAGCAGACTGCGATGAAGCTGTTATACGGAGTAAAGGCGAAAATGTCAGAATGGATTATCTGCATATGCTGGTGGAAAACCATTCCACCAGGCAACGGATATTTCTGTTTACCGCCCATTTTTGCAGCCATCTGGAAAAAAGAACCCGCAGATTGTTGGAGCAGGCTGGTCGCCATATGGCAAAACAAAAATCTTTGGCAATCGGAGCTGCCATCGCGTTCTGTCTTTTGACAGTCGGTATTCAGCAGCCTCAGATTACCGCAGCATATCAGGCGCCCGGTTTTGCTGAAAATGTGCTTTCTGGAAATCAGACAACAAAAACCGTGCAGCCGGGTGAATATCTATTCACCGATCAGTCATGGACATACGATAAAGGCGAAAAGATAACGGTTACTCTGCGCCATACAGATATCGGGTTCCCGGTAGGACAGGCAATCGAAATCGGTTATCTGTTGGATGGACAACAGCTTTGCCTGTATAAAGGGCAGAATAAAACCGGCGTACAAATATCCCTTACTGCGCCCCAAAATGGAAATTATACCTTCTATCTTGGCTGTAAATCGTCTGACCCGATTATCCTGCAATCCTTTGAGGTAAAGTAAAATTCAATAAGTTTTTGTAAACGTGGAATATTATCATCTGTATTTTACTGTACTCACATTTACTTTATATTATATATGTGCTATACTGCATATAGACAAATATTTTCACCGTCATCCTGCTAGAGGTGATTCCGATGTTCTAAAAAATTCTGGTTCTTCAGTCTATTCAAATTCACAATTCTGAATGCAATATTACAAAGGAGGTTTATCTTTACGAATTCGGATATAATGTAGCAGGTTACAAAACCCGCGTAAAATCCGGAAAAGCATCTTGAATCAAAACCACTTTCACCGCTCCTGCTGATGGTACTTATAAGATTTATCTCAACAATAAATCATCCGAAGCTGTAACGGTGTCCAGTACTGTTTCTTTCTAAAAAAGGAGTTTGTTTTACTATGAAAAAGCGTATATTGACTTGCCTTCTCGCCCTTACCCTTTCTATTTCTGCTACATCCACAAGTATATTTGCTGCTGAAACCAACGACAAACCCTTTATCTATTTTTCCTTTGGTGACAGCGAATCTGCACAGGCTCCGGATTCTTACGTTCCTGTTCATGAGGTTTCCGAAAATGCACCAGCTGTATCAATGACAATTGAACCTATATCGCCTTAAACATTTCAATTATTTGACAAAATGGCAGTCCGTAATGGATTAACCGCATAGTCTGGAACGTTTATCGTTCATGTTCGTTAAAATTGCCCCAATTACCAATCATAAAACAGCGTATGAAATTTTCATTTATTTCTCATACGCTGTTTTTCTTTTATCAGGAATTTGCTCTATATACAAAAATCCCGGCCTGAAAAGACCGGGATGATCGCCATTATTCAGCGTATTTTGCTTTCAGTTTTTCCACAATCATATGGGCACACTTGTTGACATCTCCGCAGCCGAGGGTCAAAATCAAATCACCCGGCTGGGCATTGGCAACCACATAATCCGAAATCTCCGGGAACTCCGGGAACCAGACACAGCCAGGAATCTTTTCCGCCAGCTGGGCGGTATAAACGCCATCCGTATTCTTTTCACGGGAACCCATGATTTCCGACAGAACAACCTTGTCGGCATGGGAAAGAACCCGTGCAAAATCGTCCATCAGCATTTTGGTACGGGAATAGGTAAACGGCTGGTGAACTGCCCAGACCCGTTTGAACGGCAGTGCCCGCGCCGCTTTCAGTGTTGCTTCGATCTCGGTCGGATGGTGGCCGTAATCGTCTGCTACTGTGATATCATTGATTTCAGCCAGTACTTCAAACCGGCGTCCTGCTCCATGGAACGCATCAATTCCAGCCGCGCACTCTTCCGGCGTGACACCGGCAGTCATGGCAGCTGCACAGGCAGCAATCGCATTGAGGATATTATGGTCGCCGGGTACGTGCATTTTGATATGGGTCAGCGTCTCTCCATGATAGCAAAGGTCAAACTCGGTGTTGACGCCGCCCGGATGGACGATATTTTCCGGGTAATAATCGTTTTTCGGATGTACGCCGAAGGTGATCAGCCGGTCTTCCATTCCAGCAATCGCCATCATCGTATTGGCATCATCACCGTTTGCAATAATGCACTTAGTCGCCATCGACGCAAATTTACGGAAGGAATGGATCAGGTTTTCCATCGTTTTGAAGTAATCGAGATGGTCGGCGTCAATATTCAAAATAATTGCAACATCTGGATGGAGTTTCAGAAAAGTATCGACAAATTCACAGGACTCGCAGACCATATGCTGCGTTTTGCCGGCTCTCCCGCTGCCGCCGATTGCAGGCAGTTTGCCGCCGATGACACAGGTCGGGTCCTTTCCGGCATCCAGCATAATCTGGGTCAGCATAGAGGTTGTGGTCGTCTTGCCATGGGTACCGCTGACGCAGAGCGCATCCGAAAAGTGGGAGGTAATTTCGCCCAGAATAACACTCCGTTCAACGGTTGGAATACCGCTGGCGCGCGCCGCAACCAATTCAGGGTTATCCGCCATAATGGCTGCCGAATAAACGATCAGGTCAGCACCTTCAATATTCTCCGCCCGCTGGCCGAGGGTGACATGAATGCCCATCTCCCTCACCTTTTGGAGGGTATCGGTCTCATTATTGTCCGAACCAGTGATATAAAAACCCTTTTCATGCAGAATCTGTGCCATCGGATACATTCCGCTGCCGCCGATTCCGATAAAATGCAGATGATTCTTTCCATCAAGATACATAAGATCATTCCCTTCTATATACAGCCCGGTCAAACCGGGAAATACACATTTTTACCGTCAGTTATTGCCGCTCCGTTCGGTCATAGCCACAATCTGCGCACGCAGAACCGCGTGTTCCGGTGCCATCAGATCAGGATCCGCCTCCAGCAGCGCAATTCCTGCCGCCTGCGCCTCCGCAAACAGGGCGGTATCCTCCAGCACGTCGCTGATGCCCAGCGATGGGACGCCATGCTGCCGGTATCCAAAAAAGTCGCCCGCTCCCCGGAGCTTCAAATCCTCTTTGGAGATCACAAACCCGTCGCAGGTCTCCTTCATGACTGAAAGACGTTTGCGGTTATCCTCACCGTCGTTATCCGACAGCAGGATACAGGTCGATTTTTTGCTGCCGCGTCCGACCCGCCCCCTCAGCTGATGCAGCTGGGAAAGGCCAAACCGTTCGGCATTTTCGATCATGATGATCGTGGCGTTGGGGACGTCAACGCCGACTTCGACAACTGTCGTCGCGACCAGCAGCTGAATCTCTCCCGAAGCAAACCGCGCCATGACCTGGTCTTTTTCATCCGATTTCATCCGTCCATGCAGCAGGCCGACCGTATAGCCTTTAAATGCAGTTTCCTGTAACTGCCGGGCATAATCGACAGCCGCCGTCATACCGCCGGACGGGTCATTCTCTTCAATCAGCGGACAGACGATATATCCCTGCTCTCCGCGTGCGAGATGATCGCGGATATATCCCAGCGCCCGTTCCCGTTTATCCGAGTGGATGGAAAAGGTTTCGATTGGCTGGCGGCCCTTGGGCAGCTCGTCAATGACCGATAAATCCAGATCACCGTATACGATCAATGCCAATGTCCGGGGAATCGGGGTTGCAGACATGACCAGCACATGGGGATTTTCCCCTTTTTCACCCAGACGCTGCCGCTGTGCGACACCAAACCGGTGCTGTTCGTCGGTGATGACCAGCCCGAGCCGTTTAAAAACCGTCGCCTGCTGGACCAGCGCATGGGTACCGACCACTACGTCAATTTCACCATCGGCGATCTTTTCCCGCATCAGCGTTTTCTGCTTTGGCGTAAGGGAACCGGACAGCAGTCCAATCCGAATCCCCAGCGGTTCAAGATACCGGCGCAGTGTCGCTTCATGCTGGGAAGCAAGGATTTCGGTCGGTGCCATCAGTGCCGCCTGATACCCGCTTTTGACAATCGCATAGGCGGAAGCCGCCGCGACCATCGTTTTACCGGAACCGACGTCCCCCTGTACCAGGCGGTTCATTGGATAGCGGGACGACATATCCAGCAAAATCTCCCCGATCACCCGTTTCTGTGCTCCGGTCAGCTGGTACGGAAGACTTTGCAGAAAAGGCCGCAGATCCGGGCGTTTGACCCGGACTTCCGTTTCCCTCCGCTCTCTGCCTTTGAGCAGCTTCAGCCCGATAGTCAGCCGCAGCAGTTCTTCAAAGGAGAGCCTGCGCTTTGCAGCATCCAGCTGCATCTGCCCTTCGGGAAAATGAATCTGACGGATCGCCGCCTGAAAGGAGATCAGCCGGTGCTCCTTTCGGATTTCTTCCGGCAGCGGATCAGGCATAGCGGGCAGAAAATGTTCGATCGCGTCCTTAACATTGGTCTGCACCATCTTGCTGGTCAGCCCCTCGGTCAGCGAATAGACCGGGCGGAGGATATCCGCTTCTTCCGCCGGAAGCCAGGCCGACAGGGTCAGGCCATAAGCAGCGCCGGTGCGGGTCCATTTCCCGGCAAAGACATAATCCTCCCCCGGACGCATCCCGTAATAGATGTATTCGTTATTAAAAATGGTGACAACAAAATTATGCAGTCCGTCCGTCGCCTGCAATTTGTACAACACCATCCCCTTTCGGATTGGGGCCGGCGGAAATTTACGCAAAATCTTTCCGGCAACCACGACATTTTCGCCGCCCACACACTGATCAACTGTCTTCGGAGAAGTAAAATCCTGATAACTGCGGGGATAAAATGCCAGCAGCTGTTCAACCGTCTGAATACCCAGTTTCAGATACAGTGCTTCCCTCTTTGGGCCAACGTTTTTCAACCGGGTAACAGGAGTCGCAGGCAGCAGTGTTTCAGCTGCATATTGCTGCTGTGATGTTTCTGTTTCCTGTCTGGAATACATTTCCACTCCTGTCACTCCTTTCCCAGCCCGCTCCCAAAAAGCCTGATTCCACCGGCTATTTCAGGGGCATTCAGTTTTTCCATCCAGTTTCGGTTCAAATTGGCGTCGCCGGTAAGTTTTCCCATCCGCTTGAGACCGGGGGAAAATTGTGTTAGCATATGCTTATCCTTCCTGGATATCCAGACGAAAAATGTATGGCAGAGTGCTTTTGTGTCCACCGCAAAGATATTCTGTCTGGTTATTGAGATATTATACCACATTTTTTATCCGGTGAACAGTCCCGGAAGGAATTGAAAAATGAAAGGATTGACGCAAAGTGAAACAACAAACAGGCAAGGTCGCCCTGCTGCTGACCTTTATGCTCAGCCTGCTCCTGCTGCTTCCAACTTCCGTTTCCGCGAACTACCGCTGGGGCAGCACGGGCAACGCCGTCTACAATTTGCAGACCAATCTGCACGGGTTGGGTTATGGCTGTACCCCAGATGGAATTTTTGGGCAGAAAACCCATTCAGCCGTCATCTGGTACCAGTCCAACAATGGGCTGTCGGTTGACGGAATCGCCGGGCAGAAAACCCTGGCCAAAATCAAAGAGGATGTGACCGGTGTTCAGCAAAAGCTGAACGATCTGGGATATAATGCCGGAAAAGCAGATGGGATTTTCGGGCCTGCAACACGGGCGGCTGTAAAGTCCTTCCAGTCTGACTACAATCTGACCGCCGACGGCATTGCCGGCAGCAAGACCCGCGCGGCACTTGCAGCCGCATCGGCAAAAGATGAAGACAATGAAACCAACACCGATACCGGTACCACCGATGATCTTGCACAGCTGCGGCAGTACATCCAAGACAACTGGACCAGCCCCATCCGGGCCTCCTACCTGCCGATCACTGGCGGACGGGCTTTCGGTTATACCCGCAGCGACGGAAGACAGCACGCAGGTATTGACTTCTACGTGGAAAACGGAGCCGGTACGCCAGTGTACGCAATGACCGATGGAACTGTCACAGCTACCAGTACGACTTTCTATGCGGGAACCGGTGCCGTCACTGTCAAAAATGCAGACGGAACCGTCCTGCGGTACGGAGAGATCACCCCGGCAGTCAAATATGGTGCCGCCGTCAAAAAAGGCCAGGTGGTCGGATACCTCGCCAGAAACAACAATGACGGCGGTACGATGCTCCATCTCGAGCTTTACCGCGGCGATGCGGAAGGTATTCTGACCCGTGTCAATACCGAATACTGGTATGTAAAGGGCAATTACAACCGCCGCTCCGACCTGCTCAACCCGACTGAAATGGGAATCAAATAATTTTTTGNNTTATAACAGGGCGCATCGTTTGAAAAGCGATGCGCCTTTTTATGCCAATAAAAAAAATTACCCGGGAAATTCCCTGGGAAATTCATTGAAAGTATGACATTTGTCATATTAAAGTCTGTCTTGATTCTGGTATACTGTATACAGAAATCAATGAAATGAGGCTTTTGAATGGAAAATGAACTCTTTGAAAATACGCCGGTCAACAAGGCGTTTTTCCAGTTGTCCCTGCCGCTGGTCTTCAGCATGATCGTCACGATGATCTACAATCTGGCAGATACCTATTTTATCGCCGCAACCGGCGATACCAACCTGGTGGCAGGTGTTTCGCTCTGTGCACCCATCTTCACACTGCTGATGGCATTCGGCAATATCTTCGGTCAGGGCGGCACCTCACTGATCTCCCGCCTGCTCGGACAGAAAGACGTCAAGGGAGTGCGGCATGTCAGTTCCTTCTGCTTCTACGGCGCAATCCTCTGCGGGGTGCTGGTTGGGGCTTTGATGTTTATTTTCTCGGGGACGATGCTGAAACTGCTGGGCGCAAACAGTGAGACCTTTTCCCATGCTTTCAATTACTATATTGTGCTGGCGATCGGCGCACCATTCACTGTCCTGTCCTTTATCCCATCCAACCTGCTGCGTGCGGAAGGTCTTTCCAGGGAGTCAATGATCGGTACAATCAGCGGAGCGGTGCTGAACATCATTCTTGACCCGATTTTGATTTCCGTCTTTAAGATGGGTTCAATGGGCGCAGCTATCGCAACCGTCGCCGGGTATATCCTCTCAGACACCTATTTTATCTTCATCATCCTGCGCAAAAGCCGTCAGCTGTCTCTCCTGCCCGGTGAATTCAAAATACCAGGTGCCCATATTTTCCAGATCTTCGGCATCGGCATCCCCGCAGCGATCACCAACATCTGCTCCAGCGTCTGCCTGGTGCTGACCAACCAGTTCCTTCTCCCCTATGGCAACGACAAAATTGCAGCGATGGGGATTGTCCTCAAAGTCACAATGGTCGCTCAGCTGATTATGACCGGCTTTGCGTTTGGCGGACAGCCACTGATCGGCTATTTTTACGGGGCAAAAAAACATGAGCGGATGCAGCAGCTGATCCGTTTTACCTTCAGCTTTATCACGATTCTTTCACTGGTACTCACCGTCCTCTTTTTTATTGCTGCACCGTTTATCCTGAAAGCGTTCATGGATTCGGAAGAAATCATCTCAATCGGTACGGTCATGCTTCGCTGGCAGGTCGCTTCCACCCTGATGGCCGCGCTGGTCCAGCTATTTACCATCTATTTCCAGTCGACCGGCAGAATGACCGGTTCTTTCCTGCTCTCGATCAGCCGTCAGGGAGTCGTCTTCATCCTCGTACTGGTTGTACTGGCAAATATTGCCGGTCTGAATGGCATTATTACCGCCCAGTTTGCGGCGGACCTGATCAGCGTACTGCTGGGCGGACTGCTCTTTTATAAACAGCTGTACGCCGAACTGGTCGGGAAAGCAAAAAAATAAACTCTATAATCGAAAAACGGATATCCGGCATCAACCCGGGTATCCGTTTTTTGGTGATGTAAATTTTTAAAAGGAGAAAATGCACTTAATACCGGCTTCCCGTGGAATAATAATCTCCCGCCAGTTCAAGATAAAAGATCGCCTCGGACGCACAGGTATAAGGCGTCAGCCATAAATACCCAATCCCGCAGGTCAGCGCACACAGCAGCGACCAGCCGATAAACGAAATATCCAAACAGAACAGCCGCAGCTTATGTCCCCGCATCATCCGCCAGGACTCGCTGAGTGCTTGCCATCCGCCGCACTCAGGATGTTCCGCCAGGATGTACGGTGCCATCCGAAAACCATAGCTCAGCAGGATACCCGGAATGATCAGCAGCATAAACCCGACAAATACCAGAACCGACCGCAGCAGGTGCATCACCAGACAGGTTCCCCAACGGCCAAACTCATGGAACAGATCGGAAAAACCGGCCGCCGAACCATTGACCAGCTTCATATTATACCGGGCATATCCCGTCTCGATTACCCCGCCGAGAATCAGTGACACAATCAACCAGGCAACCCCAATGATCAAAAGGAGTGCCAGGACTCCTGCGGCCAGCCCGCCGGTCAGCAGATGCATCAGCCATTCGATACCGTTTGCATCCTCCGGCATATGGCCAAACTGGGAAGAGAGGCTGTTGGTGTCCAGATTGATATTCATTCGAAACGCAGACGAGCTGCCCAATTTGATATTGCCGCAAAGCAAACTGGCAACCAGTCCGACCAGAACTGCTTCCGTCCATCTCCCCCTGAGCATACTGCGGGCAGCCGCCCGATACTCAGACGCATACAGCAGTTTCATATTCAACATCCTTTCCTTTTAAAGAAAGCCTGGCAGAAAACACAGATCTGCTGCAAACCGACATTTCCCGCCACAACTTTCTCATTTTACTGAGGAAAGTATACCATGTCCCCTGCTAAAAAACAAGGAAAAATACAAAATCTAACCTTTTTTATGCAAAATCTAAGATTTGTCACTGTCAGGAATCAGTCTGCGGGAACTGAATCGGTGCATACTCTCCATCGCCCGTCTGAGCAGCTGAATCCTTGCTTACCTTACGGGTGGTCACGCAATGGGTCAGAAGATACTCCTCCCATTTCAGACAGCCATCCTTCTGCATATGGATACCATCTGTGCTGGCATCGGCAGGCAGTGCGCCGTTTTCATCCGCAACTGCCGATGCGACATCCAGATAAAAAACCTCTTTTTCCGCTGCCATCTGTTGCAGGCGGGNNCTCTCACAGACCGGCAGAATCGACTGCACATAAATCTGTACATGATCATGTGATTCGGTAATCTCGTCGATCAGCGCGGCATATTTGTCCAAAAAGACGTCTTCATTCTGCCAACCAAGCTCATTGATACCGAACATCAGGTAGACTTTATGATAGTCCCCTTTTTTCAGTGCGTCCGCCGCAGTAACCTTCTTTGTCGCATCGTCCGGGTCTGGAAATGCTTCGGAAGTAAACACCGTCTGGACAGTCAGTCCGACATCGGCATACGCCGTTGCCGAAATACCTGTATACAAGAGCAGCCCCTGGGTACGGGAATTGCCGACAAAGACCGCGTCGTCAAACCAGTCTTCCGCCTGTTTCTCCGACCCCGGCACCGGTGAAGCGTAATCATAATCCGACGGCGGAACCAGCCAGGCATATTCATCTTCCTGTCCGTTATCCTCCGGCAGCAACGAACTGTCTTCCATACCGGACGACGCCGAAGCTCCCTCTGAGGAAATGTCCGGGGCAGATGCGTCTGCACCAACAGCTGTCTGTCCTGCCGAGTCCTGAATCTGCGTTTGGATGCTCTGCTGGGTATCAGACTGTCCGCTGGCAGCATCCGCCCCGCTCATCGAAATCGCATAGATTCCGGCACCGGTCGCCAGTGCCAGCAGCATCAAACCCGCCAGCAGAAAAACCCGCGGGGAAAGAGCAAGTTTTGTTTTATGAGCCGAACGGGAAAAGCTCCGGGAATCACCGAGCGGTGCAATCCAGGAGGTATCCTCACGATCGGGCGCGTTCAAAGGAATATCTTTCACATATGTAATAACCATTTTTGTCTCCTGTTTCTTTTCCTGATCCATATTATCAAATCCTGTTCTGTACACTGTGCAGTCCCGGATGAGGTCTATATCCTAATGACGCACATAAGGGGTCAAAAAGTTGCAGTCTGCACTTTTATTTTGCAGATTTTTCCTGTATACTTATATTATAACACGCCAAAGGATAACTCAATAGCGTTTCTTTGATTTTTCCGCACACAATTTTGCAGGACTTTCAGGGTGTTTTTTATACAAAATTTTCAAACGTAAAAACGTAATCAAGAGGTGCTTTACTATGCAGGTCCTTACGCAAAAGGACACCAATCCTTTCCCATTTTCCGACTCAAATAAACGGTATTATACCTGGAATTATTATCTCCGCAGACGTTATGGAGACAAGGTCTTCAAAATCTCACTTGATGCTGGCTTTTCCTGTCCGAATATCGACGGAACCCGGGGGACAGGCGGATGCAGCTATTGCAGCTACGCCTACCGCCGGCAGACACCGGAAGACCTTCTGCGGCAGTATCATCAGGTGCAGCAGACGCTTCATGAAAAATGGCCGCAGGCTAACCACTATATCCCCTATTTTCAGGCCAATACCAATACCTATGCGCCGGTCGAGGAACTAAAGACAAAATACGAAACAGTACTTTCCCAGCCGGGGGTCGTCGGACTGGCGGTTGCGACCCGGGCAGACGCCCTGCCGGACGACGTCTGCCGATACCTGCATGAGCTTTCCGGGCGAACCGACCTGATGGTAGAGCTGGGATTGCAGACCATCCACGACCAGACCGCCCGGAGGATCAACCGCGGCCACACAACGGCTGAATTTTTTGAAGGATACCGCAAGCTGACTGCGCTCGGTATACCGGTCTGTATCCATATCATCAACGGCCTGCCCGGTGAAACAAAAGAGATGATGCTGGAAACTGCACGGGCAATTGCAAAACTCAAGCCGGCCTGTGTCAAAATCCACCTGCTGCATATCCTCAGCGGAACCCGGATGGCAGAAGAATATCTGCGGGGCGATTTTCAGACGATGCAGCTGGAGGATTACTGCGAAACCGTCTGCGACCAGTTGGAACTGCTGCCGCCCGAAACGGTCATCCAGCGGGTGACGGGGGATGGAATGCCGGATCAGCTGATTGCGCCGCTGTGGAGCAGGAAAAAGTTTATCGTGATGAATACCATTGACCAGCTGCTTTACCAGCGCGGCTCCTGGCAGGGGAAAAAATACGCCGAGTAAGGGAATAAAAAACAGACCGATTGGCTGACACGTTTACGGCAAACAATAATTTCCTTCATATTTTGGTGATCATTTTTACTCTGTCTGTGTTACAATGATAGAAAGACAGATTCACAAACCTATGCGGCCTGCCCGTAC
Source organism: Ruminococcaceae bacterium UBA1448 (assembly GCA_002329405.1). GTDB lineage: Bacteria > Bacillota > Clostridia > Oscillospirales > Ruminococcaceae > Faecivivens. The sequence continues at coordinate 14,609 of DCTE01000056.1, forward strand.
GGTTTGAATCAAAAACACAAAAAAGGAGTGTTTATATGCCACCCAGACACAGAGGCCCCGGATTTGGCGGGCCGCGCCCACCCAGGCATGGCGGACCGGGTTTTGGTGGACCTCGCCCACCCAGGCACGGCGGACCAGGTTTTGGCGGGCCGCGGCGCCCGATGCGGGGCGGGTTTGGCTTTGGCCGCCCAGGAATGGGGCCGCCTCCTCCCCCTCCCCCAAGACGGTTTGGCGGCAGATGGGGCATGCCGTTGGGCTGCCTCGGCTGTACACTGCCTGTGCTGCTGATAGCGGCAGGCGTGATTGCGGTTTCCCTGCTGATTGCCGGAATAATCATTTGACAGCTGATATGCATCAGCTGCCGCAGA
>DCTE01000088.1 GCA_002329405.1 Ruminococcaceae bacterium UBA1448
CCCGGCCACCAGCCGGAACAGCTCAGCATGCTGGGCAATGCCAGCTGGATTTCTGCCGGAAGCCCGCTCTCCGGCATACAGGAGGCAGGATTATGACAGGATATCTATATGACGGCAGCTTTGACGGATTTTTGTCCTGTGTATTTGAAAGCTATGTCCGCAAGGAAGACCCGCTGCTGATTCAGACCGCTGATCAGGACCAGCCGTTTCTGATGGCGATGACGACGGTCGTGACCCGGCCGGAAAGGGCACGGCGGGNNGAGAATGGGCTGAAACGGCTGTCAAACGACATCTGGGAGATGGTACGGGACGGTTTTTTATGCGACTGCATCAAAGACCGGGAGGTCAATCTGCTGCGGCTGATCCGACAACTGTTCCAATACGGCCCCTCCGCCGCGGTCAACTATGCCGACCCGGTCGTCCATACTGTCTGGAAGGGGCTGCGGCATATGCGGGAGGAAGGGCATCTACTGAGCGGTTTTATCCGGTTTTCCGAGTATAACGGGGTGCTGGTCAGCGTGATCTCCCCTAAAAACCAGGTACTTCCGATGCTGGCGCGGCATTTTTTGACCCGCTTTCCGGGCGAGCAGTTTATGATCTATGACCAAAACCACAAGGTTGCGTTTATTCATACCACCCAAAAAAGCGAATTTATCGAGGTGCAATCGCTGACCCTTCCGCCGGTTGGCCGGGAGGAAGCCGCCTTTCGCGCGATGTGGCGGTCATATTTTAACCACGCCGCCATCCCCCAGCGGGAAAACCCGCTCTGCCAGCGCACCCATCTGTCGCTTCGGTACCGCCCCTGGATGACCGAATTTACCGACGACCGGCAGGAGGCCTGCCGGCTGACAGAATAATTATGCAGCAGATCGTTGCTTTTCCTTTCGGAAAATGTTATACTGATTGTAACAGTTTTTTTCCCGAAAGGAGCACATTTTGATGAAAAAGATCATCCGACAGGAATATCCATGGTTCCTGGCCCACGCGACCTGGTTCTGGATTGTCCCGCTTGCCGCCAATCTGTTTGAGCCGTCTGACCAGACCGGTCTGCTGCTGTTGCTGCTGATGATCGGCAACCCGCTGTTCTGTATCATCTGCGCACTGTTTTACGGGATGCGCAACGGGCGCAGATGGGGGTTTCTGATCTATCCGGCCGTTGCGGCTGCGGCATCCATCATGATGTATTACAACAGCTCCGCGATCGGATTCGGGCTGCTCGCGCTGTTCTGTTCGGTGATCGGGCTGCTTTTTGGCGGATGGTCCCGGGCGAGAAAGATGTCTGAAGCGGAAAAGTGGCAGCTCAAACAGGCTGCTGAGCTGGTCAGCAAAGAAAAACCGGCACCTGCTCCCACCACTGCCGGACAGAGCGTCCGCGTCGCCTCTAAAACCGCCGCCAAAAACCAGCAGAAGGCCTATGCCCGCAAGGCAAAGGAACGGGCGGAAAAAGAAGCCAAACGCCAGAACAAAAACCAGCCCCAGAAAAAGAAGAAAAAGGGCGGACATTAACAGCAAAAACGGACAGGTCACTCCTTATGGAATGATTTGTCCGTTTTCAGCGTCCAGATAATTTTATCTGTATTTATTCCAGCGACAGAGTGACCGTCACATCCCCTGTCCCCAAAGCCTTGCGCAGAGTATCCGCATCGGTATTCTGAATTTTACCGATGGGGGTCAGGCTCCAGGAGTTGGTGTCGTAATAGATGACAAACGTCCTTCCCTGATAGAGGATGATGTCTCCTGCCACAGTATTCATCTGCCGGTTGTTCTGGGGCAGGGTTACTTCGAGGTCAGCCCCCTTTTCCATTCCGGCGTAGTCGCTCATATGCAGGGTCAGCGGTCCGTCCGCCAAAAGTTCTTTGAAAGCGTCCACCGTCGTATTGTTTGCAAGCGACGCGGTAAAAGAATTGTCTCCAATCTGAATCTTTAACATGGTTTCCGTTTCCTCCTGACTGCTGTCCAACGGGGTCTCTGACGACTGGCTGACAGAAGAAACCGGCGTTTCAGCCGCGCTGCCGCAGCCGGGACAAGAGAAGAATACCAACAATAGAGAGAATAACAACAGCACACCGTTTTTCAACCGGCAGTCCCCCCTTGCAGACTCCTGTCAGACCAAATTTATTGTTTACAGATTCAGTATAAAACAGATCGTCCGAAATAGCAAATACTTATATCAAATATCTTCACATAGTTGAAAGTTATAAATATTTTTGGTACACTGAAGATATGAAAATCCAATTGGACAGGAGGAAGGCCGAATGGAACTGCGTGTGTTACAGTATTTCCTGGCGGTAGCGAGAGAACAGAGCATCTCCGCCGCTGCGCAGTCGCTGCATCTCTCACAGCCAACCCTTTCTACCCAGCTCAAGGCGATGGAGCAGCAGCTGGGGAAACAGCTGTTGATCCGCGGCTCAAAAGGTTCCCGTAAAGTCACACTGACGGAAGAAGGGAGAATCCTTCAAAAACGGGCGGAAGAAATTCTGGAACTGGTCAGAAAAACCGAAAATGAAATCCTGCTTTCAGATGAAACCGTCGCCGGCGATATCTGCATCGGGCTGGCGGAAACACAGATTTTCCGTCTGTTCGCACAGGCGGCCGGGCAACTGCGGCAAAAATACCCAAACATCCATTACCATCTTTTCAGCGGCAACGCACTGTATGTCATGGAACAGCTGGACAAGGGGCTGATCGACTTCGGGCTGGTTTACGGAACGGTCGACCCATCCCGCTATGAACGGGTCAAAATGCCCATCCGTGACCGGTGGGGAGTGCTGATGCGCAGGGATTCCCCACTCGCCGAAAAAGAATCCATCTGCCCGGAAGACCTCTGGGATCAGCCGCTGATCATCTCCAATCAGAAAAGTGACGACCGGTCGCTGGAAAACTGGCTCAAAAAAGACCTGGACCGGCTGAACATCGTAGCGACCTACAACCTGCTGTTTAATGCGTCCCTGCTGACCAGTGAAGGGCTGGGATATACCTTATGCCTGGATCATCTGGTCAACACAACCGGTGACGGAAACCTTTGTTTCCGGCCGCTGTCCCCCGGGCTTGAAGCGGAAGCTGTGCTGATCTGGAAAAAATACCCGGTGTTTTCAAAGGCGGCGGAAAAATTTCTGGAACTGCTGCTGCACTCCGTCGAAACAATCTGAACCCGATTCCCGGCATTCCTTTGCATACCGGCCCTGCCGGCCGCGTATATATAGGCTGTCAACCAGATGCAGAAAGGAATGATTGGGTGCAGAAGGTTCGGTTTGCAGCACTCGCGCTGCTGGGCGCGGCCGCGGTATGGGCAGGCGTCTGCTGTTTCGGGAATGCCCAGGCAAATGTCCGCCAGGACAGCGGGCCGATCTCCGCAGAGCATCCCGGTCTTGCCGTCGCCGCCGAAGCAGCTGTCGAAACAGATGTGGAAGCAGCCGGCCCGGAAGGCCCCGCAACCAGCGCCGGTTCGGTCTGTGTGATGACTGGAGACGGGGTGCAACTGGCAGGAAAAGCGGATACGGAATTTGTCTCGATCGCCTCTACCACCAAGATTATGACCGCCCTGCTGACGCTGGAACTGGGAGAAGGGCAGCTGGATGAACCGTTTAACGTCGGGGACGAGGTCAAGGTGGAAGGCTCGGCACTGGGCATCAAACCGGGCGCAGAGGTGACCCTGCGGCTGCTGGCATGGGGGATGCTGCTGTCATCCGGCAACGACGCGGCGGCAGCGGCAGCAATGCGGCTGGGCGGCAGCTTTGAAGGGTTTGCTGCGCTGATGAATGAACGGGCAAAAGAAATCGGCATGGAACATACCGTGTTTGTCACCCCGTCCGGGCTGGACGCGGAAAACCAGGGCAGCTGTGCAAAAGACCTTGCCCTGCTCGCCTGCGAAGCACTGCAAAATCCCGATTTCCGGGATATCTGCGAGGAGACAAACGGGCATATGACAGTCGGTGGGGTCGAATACTGGATGACCAACCACAACCGGCTGCTGAAAGAATATGACGGCTGTATCGGCGTCAAGACGGGGTTTACCGATTCAGCCGGACGGTGCCTGGTCTCAGCCGCTGAGAAGGACGGGGCGGTGATGGTCTCGGTCGTGCTGCATGACCCGGACGACTGGGCGGATTCCAAAACGCTGCTGGATTGGGGGTTCTCCCAGCTGCAAACAAAAGAGCTGGTCTGTGACCTGGGCAGCACAACCATCCCCGCTACCCCGGCAGAAGACGCGGAAAAGGCGGAGCAGGACAGTTCCCTGTCACCCTATACCCTGCGGCAGCGGCAGCAGGTGTCGGTCTCCCTTGCCCCGGGAGAACAGCTGACCGAGGTTGTTTCGCTTCTCCCTTCCCTGCCTGCCGGGATGCCCGCCGGCACAACCGCAGGCATTGTCAAATGGATAGACAGCAATGGGACAGTCCGTCAGTGGAGTGCCATCGAAACTGAATAATCGCCAAACCGGCGGGTGTATTTTTCCGTACACCCGCCTGTTTGGCATGTTTTTATCAATTCCATTGCCTGAAAAAGCTGGATTTTTGTCTTCCGCAATTGAAAATAGTAAAAAAATATCCCCACAAAGCCTTAAAATATGCTATAATAAAATAATACAAAAAACTTAAGGAGAAAGAATATGCAATTTCACAACAGATTCAGACAACTGATGGATGATCACCAAATCGGCCGGAAAGAACTTGCCCAACGGCTGAATATCGCTTACTCTACGCTCGGCAACTATCTGACCGGAGACCGCGAACCGGATCTTAATATGCTGATCAAAATTGCAGACCTCTTTTCCGTGTCGATTGACTATCTGGTCGGCCATCCCACCCGTCAAACCATCTCAGACGAGGAAACACGGCTGCTGCATCTGTTCAGGCAGATGCCCCCCGAACACCAGCAGATGCTGACCGAAATTGCAAAAGTGATGACACAGCAAAACCAAAAGTAAAACAGGTGGATACATCGTTCAAAATGTACCCACCTGTTTTTATTTTCCAATCAATCCCTGCCAAACTTCCCGGTCAGCCAGTTCAGGATATGCACCAGGCTGACAACCATCCCGGAAAATCCGACAGCAAGCGTCGCCAGTGCCAGCGGCAAACCATACCCGCTCCCCGTCAGGCTGTAATCGCTGACCAGCACACCAGCCTGCCAGCAAACGCCCAGCCCTGTACCGGCGACAACCGCCTGCACCAGTATCAGCAGCAGGCTGACCATTGGTGAGAGACCTTTTCCCTTGCGGAGAACCACGATCTCTGCCAGCAGCAGCAAAACAGACAATACAAACAAAATCAACTGCAACCCGTCAAAAATTGCCATCATCTGTCCATACATCGGCATCATTTGCATCACCTCATCAACTGGTATTTCTGGCTTCAGCATACCATATATCCCACCAATTGTCAATCAGAATATACAAACAGGCCACCCGGTACCGGACGATCTCAGGCTGTCAATAAAGCAACCGCTAGTCTTCTCTGTCCGCCATTGTCCAGCTATCGCAGGGACAATGGCTACGTTTTTAGGGGGAGTTGCGCGCTTACGCGCGCCCAGGGCTGCGCCCTGGACCTGCTATACTTTTTACGAGAGTTTCTGCTGCATTTCACAATCTGCAAATTTTAGTCAATTCTAACCTTTTCGACAAACTCAGGCCGCCCGGTACCGGACGGCCTGCATATCAACATTATTCTGACTTCGGAACTTCCAGCACCGCGCCGCGGTTGCCGGAGGTGACCAGCGACGCATAGCGCGCCAGATAACCGGTGTTGATCTTGGGTTCACGGGGTTTCCATGCAGCCTTACGGGCGGCGAGCTCTTCATCGCTGACCTTGAGGTTGATCGAATGGTTCGGGATGTCGATTGCGATGATATCGCCGTCGTGTACCAGCGCGATCGGGCCGCCAACCGCCGCTTCCGGCGAAACATGGCCGATCGAAGCACCGCGGGTCGCA
>DCTE01000019.1 GCA_002329405.1 Ruminococcaceae bacterium UBA1448
TTGGAAGAAAAAGATGTACCAGTGTCTGGATAAAATGGAAATGGGGCAATGTTATGATGAAAAGATTTGTTTGTATGCTGATGACGATGTTATGTATCGTTGGTCTGACCGGCTGCGCGGGTTTTGGAATGAAATCCCCTCCAAAACTCGTTGTGAAATGCAGCGACGGCTCGGTATCCGCCATACTGGGTACCTATTCCTGGCGGTATATGAATACCGGCGTAACGGCAGACGCGATACATCCGCTGGACTATGACAACTATACGATACTGGAAACGACCGATACGGCCGCAGTCCTTGACTTTGAAAAAGACCCGGATTCGATTCTGTCCGTGATTTGCTGGAGTGATACCTTCTTGTCCAGCCCGGATATTGAAAGTGAAAAGGTGGATTTTCAGGGCGATACCATCCAGCTGAAACCTGGCGGATATATCTATGAGGTTGCCGCTGAATGGGATACCAGCGGTACCGCGTACTATTCTTTCTATATCAAAACGGAAGGAGATGCAGCATGAGCCCGCTTGATTTTCTGGAAGCACTGGGTCATCTGGACGATCGGTATGTCCAGCAGGCAGCACAGTACAACAGAAAAAGAAGAAAGTTCTTGCGGGTAACCGGGACGGCGGCAGCTGCCTGTCTGGTGGTATTTATTTCCGCTGCCGGTATCCGGCTGCTCCCGCAGGGCCAGTCCTCATCTTCCCTTTCAGTCAGCCAAACGCACGACCAGAAAGAAGACAGCAGCCAGCAGACACAAAATACTGGCGGTGTCACCATCCCACCGCTTGAAGTCTATCTTGGGAATGACGTTAACGCAGAAATGGTGGCGTTTTTTATCTATCAGGGACGATGCTATGTCCAATACGACACGTTGGATGAAGATTATGGCCTGATCGGTGAACATCTTGGAACGGCAAAGGGGCTGATCGACGAATGGACACCGGAAGATGGTTATGTTGATCTGGCGGGAAGTATCGGCGGCAATTTTTACGCAGTCAACGGCTACGACCCGGATTTCATGCTCTGTATGAAATCCACCAGCGGTCAATTGTATCTGTTTATCTGCAACAACGGCATCACGCTGCAATATGGTGCGGAACTGTATGAAGACTGGCTGCATCTCTCTGAAAACTATGCCGCAGTCGAATTTGAAACCCGCAAATCCTGGTACAACAGCGAACATCAACGTTACCGACTGACGGAAGACAGCAGCGAAACAATTGAAACATTTATCCACCAATTGGATACGGCAGAATTTATCCCAACCAATCAGATATCGCTGGTTGATGGCGTCAGTTCGGTTTATGAGATGGAAATTTTTCACCTTTATTTTCAGTTGAAAGATGGGCTGACTGTCCATCTGCGGCTATATCAAAACGGCTACGTCCGTTTCGATGGAATCATGGATGTGGCGGTGAAAATTCCAGAAACTGAATGGATGGCACTGCTGGATATTCTGGAAAATAAAACAGATGCTCAAAAGGTTGAAGTTGCTGACCCTGCTGACGTGCAGCTGGAAAATTGTCTTGCAGACCCGGAGCTGGGCGGATTTATCCCCCAGTGGATACCAGAGGAGATGCAGCTGAACTATGCCACCGTCTATTACCAGCTGGACAGCGAAACCGGAAAAGAAACCGGCACCAGACAGATCATGATGGATTATACCAGCCCGGATAACACCGGCCAAACCGTTTCCATCATCATCTGCCGGGCGGATGAAACAGGTGAATTTGCCTGGCTGGGACCGGTTTATCAGGGCGAACTGTCGGTTGATATGATTACAAAGTATCTCCCTGATTTTCCAGAACAGGATAGCTTTGAACTGGGGGTACAGTTTGGCGATGTGATCGTCGGATTATGGGGATGGAATATCGACGCAGAAACCATCCTGAAAATATTTGAATCGGTTTCGGTAAAAAATAGCTGAACACAGCTGCCATATTCAATGACAACAGCCCGAAGGGAACATTTTGTTTTCCCTTCGGGCTGTATTGCGTGATTATCCTCTGACTTTTAGCTGTGTATCTTTCCCTGCTGAAAAGCGGCAATCAGAGCACGAGTCAGGCTGACGCCATCGTCATGTACCGGGATTTCCTCCCGTGCAAACCAGGTTGCCTCTCGAAGTTCCCCATCGACCAGATGAGGGGTCGGGTCACCCTTAACGTCACAGAAAAAGCCGGCAAGCAGTGTATCCGAGAAAGACCAGGGCTGACTGCCCCAATAGCGGATATTTTCCACCTCAAGGCCGACCTCCTCACGAACCTCCCGGCGAACGGTCTCTTCCAGACTCTCACCAATCTCACAGAAACCGGCGACCAGCGCATAATGGGTATACCGGTTGCGGGCATATTTGGTCAGCAGGATTTTGTCTCCGTCGGTTATCCCAACGATGACGCAGGGAGAAATCTTCGGGTAGACCATATTGCCGCAGGAAGGACAGCGGAGCATCCGTTCCCGGCCATCGGGACAGAGTTTGTCCCCGCAGCAGCCGCAGTAGATATTGGCGCGGTACCAACGCACCAGCTGCATCGCCGTCACACCGGCAAAGGCATATTCAACGGGGTTTGCTCCCCGCAGTTTTCCTGTATGCAGCCAGGTATACCCTGGGCACTCCACCTGCTGATAATCCAGCGCAGCAAACCAGCTCTCTCCATCCAGCTGAAACAGATAGCGGCTGACCTGCGGCCCAACGGCAAAATCCCGGAACCTCGGAAACGACAATCTTCCATCCTCAGAAAGCCGCGCCAGCATCCGCTCCCCATCGGTGACAAAAAGGATGTCCTGCCCAGACGGTGTTTGATCATGGTAGCTGTTGTCCAGATGATGTGGCGCGATGTCCTGTACCATCGTCAGTTCCCCTCTTTCAGGCATTCGGCTGCTGCAAGCAGTACCCCAATCTTACCGGTATTCCAGGTCAGACCGCCCTGCATCCAGACAGCATACGGTTCCCGCATCGGGCCGTCAGCCGACAGCTCGATCGACGAACCAAGGGTAAAGGCACCGGCAGCCATAATCACTTCGTCATTGTAACCGGGCATTGCCCACGGAACCGGGGTGACATGAGAGTCAATCGGCGAACCATGCTGAATACCGGTGCAGAAAGCGCACATCTTCTCCCGGCTGCCGAGTACCAGCTGCAAGATCAGATCGGTGCGGGGTTCATCATAGCGCGGACTAACATTGTAACCGAGCTTTTCAAACAGCGCAGACGCAAAAACCGACGTCTTGATTGCGCTAGCCGTGACCGACGGCGCATAAAACAGTCCCAGATACATCGGGCGGTTCTGGTTGAGTGAACATCCCGCTTCCCGGCCGATGCCAGGGCTGGTCAGGCGATATCCGCACAGTTCGACCAAATCGTGCCGGCCGGCAATATAGCCGCCCGTCTCGGCAATCCCGCCCCCGGCGTTTTTGATCAGCGAACCCACCAGCAGGTCAGCTCCCACTGCTGACGGCTCCTGGTACTCAACAAACTCACCGTAACAGTTGTCGACAAAGACGATGGTTTCCGGGCTGACTTCCTTAATCGCTGCAACAATCTTCCCGATGGTTTCAACTGTCAGCGAAGGACGGGTCGCATAGCCGCGGCTGCGCTGAATATGGGCAAGTTTCGCCCCTTTGACCGCCTTTTTGATTCCTTCATAGTCCGGCGTTCCGTCCGGCAGCAGGTCCACCTGGTCATAGCTGACCCCAAAGTCTTTCAGTGAGCCGTTGCCCTCTCCGCGCAGCCCGATGACCTCCTCCAGCGTATCATACGGCGCGCCGGTCACTGCGACCATCCGGTCGCCCGCCCGCAGTACGCCGAACAGCGCGACGGTCAGCGCATGGGTCCCCGAAACAAAGGTATGCCGGACGAGAGCGTCTTCCGTTCCCATCACATCGGCAAACACCTTGTCCAATGTATCCCTGCCAAGGTCATCATAGCCGTATCCGTTTGAGCCGGTCAGGTGGGCGGCGGAGATTTTATGCCGCCCAAATGCCGCCAAAACTTTTGCTTCATTATAAGCGGCAATGCTGTCAATCCGTTCAAAAACCGGACGGATCAGCTGCTCACATTCCTCCGCCTGCCGGAGCAGACCGGCGGGCAGGTCAAAAAACTGTGTAAGGTCGTTGTTCATTTCTCTCTTTTCCTGCTTTCTGAATAGTTTCTGCAAATTTGGGGTTGAAACGGCTCAGCCTTTCAGTCCCCGTGCCTGACGGTCCATATCCTCCACCACGATATCATAAATTTCGCCCAGCGTCGCACAGTATGCCAGTACCAGCCAGGGTTCGTTGGTATGGAAATGGATTTTCAGTGTATCTTCGTCCCCGATTGCCAGAAGACAGTCTCCTTTGAAATGGCTGATAATATAATCGTGTACCGTGTCTTCATCCAGATTTTTTCCGTCAATCAAAAGCTGTGTATCATATTTATATTCCAACATGCTGATAACCTCCTGTCATTGCAACATCTGTTTATTCGGCTGACTGTTCAACCAGTGCCAACGCCAACGCTTCAACCGCTTCCATATCCGCTTCATCTGCAACGACCGCCGGGCTGCCGGTATACCGGCAGGGCAGCCCCAGAAAGACGCTGGGCACCCCGCCCCGGCTGTGGTGGACAAGTCCGGTTCCTGTATCGGTCAGCACACAGCCTGTCTGAAGCGGAATCCCTTTTTCGGCTGCCAGTGCAACCACTTTCGACGCAAATGTCCGATCGTATCGTGTTCTTCGTTCGATCAGCGGCAGTACACCGCCCTTTCCGAGCGCACAGTCACCTTTGCCTCCCGGCAGGTCATCCGAAGCAATTCCGCCGATGACAACTGCTCTCGCAGGCTGAACGGTATATGCCGCAAATGATTCGCCGCTTCCCGTATGATGACGGGTGGTAAAGGCAAAAACGGTATCATACCGCAGATCGGCACGAATCAGGCTGATCAGGATTGCACATCCGATGCGGGCATCCAGTGCCTTCCCCTTGACCCTGCGCCCTCCGAGTCGTTCAAATTCCGACAGGAAAACCGCGCTGTCTCCGATTTTGACCAGCTTTTCCGCTTCTTCCCGGTTTGCCGCGCCAATATCAATCAGCAGCCGATCCGCCGGAACCGGCTTTTCCCGCTCTTCCCGGGTGGTCTGATGAATCGCTTTACAGCTGATCACACCGGGAACCTTATTTCCCCCGACGAGGACCTGACGTCCCGGCAACACCCGGCTGTCGATCTCTCCGACGGGGATAAACCGCAGATACCCGTCATCTGTGATATGGGAAATGAGCAGCCCTGTTTCATCCATATGGGTCATGACCAGCATCGGCTCATGACGCCGCTCTTTTCCCTCCTTATATACAAACAATGTGCCGACCGAATCACGTTCCCATCGGGCATATCCGTCGATCTTTCGGATAATCGCTTCGGCGACCGCCGACTCGTCCCCGGAGATACCGCTGATCCCCGACAAACGGTCAAGATGTGACAGTTTCATCCGACTCCGCTCCTTCCTTCCATCCGCCGGCCTTGTCAACCGGCTGGCGCAGATACTCCGCCATCAACCTGCCGACCGCCGCGATATCCTGGGTCGAAATCACCTCGACCGGCGCGTGCATGTATTTTTCCGGCAGTGAGATCAGCGCGGTCGGAATCCCGCCGCCAGTCGAGAAAATCCGGTCGGCATTGGTTCCGGTCGAACCACCCATCACCTCCAGCTGGAATGGAATCCCTTTTCCGGCGGCAAGTGTGCGCAAACGGTCGGTCATCTGGCGGTCAAGTACCGGCGCAATCCCGATCATTCCACCCTTACCGATCAGCCCGCATTCGTTGCGGTCAGCATCAGGAGTCCAGGCAAAACTGACGTCGCTGACCAGCGCCTGGTCGGGATGCAGCATATATGCCGCGGCAGCTGCCCCATGTCCGCCGATCTCCTCCTGTGCGGAAAACAGCACCGTGACCCCACAGGGGAGTTCCTCTCCCCGCGTCAATTCAAGTGCATACAGAATAGCAGCAGCGCAGGAGCGGTCGTCCAGTGCCTTGCTGCTGAGCTGATAGCCTGCAAGCCGGGTAAACCGTCCGGCAGCAGTGATCATATCACCAGGGGAAAGAATTTCCTCCAGCTGCTCTT
>DCTE01000225.1 GCA_002329405.1 Ruminococcaceae bacterium UBA1448
GCGGACCGTCCAGTCGGCAAAGAAAACGGGATGCTCGTCCATGCCGGCAGCCTGTACCAGCAGCGAGGTAATGGCGCCGTGTACGTCTGTCTCACAGACGACCGGGAACCCTTCGTCAAACAACAGCGAGTTTGCACAGCAGGGCATGACACCCAGTTCATCCTGGAGCGCATTCCAGCACTGGATGACCGCCGCGTTGCAGCCATACTTTTTCGCCATCGTTTCGATCGCGACTTTCATTGCCGCTACATTATAAAGCTCCTGTTCGGTGACGCGGATATCCATCTTCATCCGCATATAAGCGATACATGCTTCAACCAGCGTCTTTTCCTCTTTCGCCTTGTTGACGTTCTGTACAAGCTCGGTCATCGGAACAGGCGCCAGCTGAATATTAAACTTTTCCAGCAGTTCCCCTTCGTTGCACATCGTGCTCCAGAAGTCAAACGGACGGGTGGAAATCTGCAAAATACGGGTGTGACGGAAGGTGCGCACAATGTTGCAGACCGCCAAAAAGTCTTTGACGCCGCGTTCAAATTCCGGGTCAGTCAGATTGCAGTTGGTCATGTAAGTAAACGGAATACGAAAACGGCGCAGAACTTTACCGGTTGCAAACAGTCCGCACTGGGAGTCCCGCAGCCGGACACCATTCTCATCCGGGCATTCATCCCTCGGACCCCACAGCAGAACCGGCAGTCCCATCTCTTTCGCCAGCCGGGCGACTTCATATTCGGTGCCAAAGTTGCCGTGCGGGAAAAAGAGCCCGTCCACCTTTTCCGCTTTGAATTTGGCAGCGATAGCGGGAAGATCGTTGTCGTCATACAGCAGGCCTTCCTTGTTGATATCGGTGATGTCGACAAATTCAACACCCAGTTCTTCCAACCGTTTTGCGGTCAGATTGCGGTACTCGATTGCTGCGGGCGCAGAGAAGATACTGCGGCGGGTAGGGGCAAAACCAATCTTGATTTTTGCGGGAGTCATAGCCATCTTCCTTTCATGTCATGTCAGTTTTCTGCAAGTCATATTAGTGTCAACCGGTCAGGTACGGAATTGTACACTGTCCCGTTCAATAAACTCGGTACAGATCTGGGATTTGGTGACAAACTGATCGCCGTGACGGATCAATTCAATCAGCCGGCGGACAGCCGTCCGGCCCATCTCCTGTTTGAATACCCGGATGGTCGTCAGGCCGGGCGTTGTAATGCTGCAAAACGGCAGATCATCAAAACCAATCAGCGAAACATCCTCCGGGACTTTCAGCCCGTGATCCTGCATCGCCTTCATCGCACCCAGTGCGATGATATCGTTGTCTGCAACCAGCGCGGTCGGCAGCTTCAACCCATCTTCCAGCATCCGGTTCATTGCAATACGCGCTCCATCCATCGTCGGCGGCAGTGAAATCATCCCACTTTCAGGGATTTCAAGCCCGTGCGTTTTGAGGGCACGCTGATAGCCTTCCTGCCGATAGAAGAAGTTTTTGATGGTGATTTCACTTTTGAGATATCCAATCTCCCGGTGTCCATGCTGAATCAGGTATTCGGTCGCCGCACAGGTTGAATCGGTATTGCTGATCAAAACCGAGTTGAATTGAGTCTGTTCCAGCCAGTTGTCCAGCACCACAACCGGTGCAAGTGCTTCCCTGAACCTGGCCGCTTCACTTTCAGACAGCTCGGTTGCCAGCAGCAGTATCCCGCTGGTCGGATCTGTTAAAACCTGCTGCAAGCGTTCCTCATAATCGGGCGCACTGCGGTTGAGATTGCAGATCACCGTCTCAAATTCCCCGATCCGGCTTTCCAGTTCGACGCCTTCCATCAGCGCAGAGAAAAACGGTGTATCAGAAACAACCTGGCCGCTGTCTTTGTAGATGACGAACCGGATGCTGTGGATATTTGCACCTTCGGACAGATAGCCGCACTGACGGGCAGCCTCCAGAATCTTTTCAGCTGTCTCACGGTTAACGCCTTTCTTGTTGTTCAGTGCGTTGGATACAGTGGCCGGTGAAAATCCGGTCATTTCACTGATCTGTCGAATACTCGGTTTCAAAGCCGATTCCTCCTTCAACTGTACTATCATTATAATCCAGTCTTCAATATTTTGCAAGGGTTTTATGTAAAATTTAATATAAATTTTTACATCAGAATTTTATAAATATCTGCCAGTCCAATCAGTTTGACCGCCGTCTGAATTCCAGCGGTGTCTCGCCCTGCGACCGCTTAAACTGCCGGGAAAAATAAGAAATATTGGAATAGCCGACTGCCAGCGCAACATCCCGAATCGGAAGATCGGTTGTCGTCAGCAATTCCCGCGCTTTTTTCATTCGCTCCGAGGTGATGTAGTCGATCAGCGAAACACCTGTCTTTTCCCGAAAGATGTGAGACAGGTAATCGGGATTCAGATACACCAGTGCCGCCAGCTCGTTGCGCCCCAATTCCTCATCAATATGTTCCCGGATATACCGCCGAATTACTCCGATTACGTTCTGTGACTCAGCTGGCGTCTCAATCTCCCGATGCGGCAGCTGGGCAAATGCCCTCCCCAGCCAGTCTTTCATGCCGTCCAGCGAGCTGGTCGCCCGCGCTTTCTCGACAGTCAGATTCATCCCGGATATGCCACCCGGAAGCTGTTTATGCAGATACTGACAGGTCAAATCATAAATGTGGCTGAGGTAACGGCGGGTCACCATCCCACTGCGTGCCGCACAANNGTCCAACAGTTCGCCCAGTTGTTCTGCATCCGGCTGTTCACTGAGCAACTGATCCCACTCCCGTTCATTGTCGGCAGTTATTCTGTCGTCCAATGGGAAATACACTGTGTTGTCATACAAAATGTTGTCCGACGCATGAGCCAAAAGCAGAGCAGTCGTCTGTCCAAGCTGTTCAATCGGTACTGCGTCATGCGGGTAAACCGTTACCGCAGCCGGCAATCCCTGCTGGCATCCGGCAATGCAGCTGTTGCACAAAGCTGCAAACTCCTTTTTCTCAACTAAATTGGCATTGACCAGCACCAGATAGTGCCGTTCCATCAGACGCGGAATCAACGGCAAACCGCGTTTGCAGTAAACCACCATGTGTGGATTGTCAGGCTGGGAGTGAACTGACTGGGCGTCGTCATAAAAAACTTCCGCCAAAATGTTTTTCAGCCCATATTCGGTTAATCCTTTTCCCCATTCCTTTTCATCATCCGTCTCCGCTCGAAGCTGGATCAATGCGATATAAAACCAACTGTCAAAATCCAACTTGGAAAGATGCAGCCGCGACGCCTCATGCAGAATCATTTCCCGGTTCGCAGGCAATCTCCCATCAGCGATACGGGTGATAAATTCTTCGCACTGACGGACAAAAGAATCCTCCCAGAATTTTGCCATCTCAAGCCGCGCAAACTGGTTGTACTGTTCCTGCGCACGGGCAGCCGCCCGTTGAAGAACACCAAAAAGCTCCTCTGGGTCGGCAGGCTTTAAGACATAATCAAAGATTTCCAACCGGATCGCCTGGTTGGCATAACTAAAATTGGCATAACTGGTCAGAAAGACTG
>DCTE01000128.1 GCA_002329405.1 Ruminococcaceae bacterium UBA1448
CGCTGCAACAGCCGGTCGACTCCTGTCCCCAGTGTAGCGGCAAATAAAAAAGCCTCCCTGCATCCCCGCAGGTGTTCAGCAAGCGAACGGCTGTAAACATGACAGCCGCCCAACTCTACCATCTCATCTGCGACACTGCATGTAACCCGGCGGCTGACTTGTCGTGGGGCTGCTGCAATTTCCACCTGCCCGATCATCTCTTCAACCGCCTGACAGACTGTATCATCCGGCTGGCAGTCTCTATATCCCAGATATCTCCAGACTTCCCGTCGGTTCAGGTTTTCAAACATTCTCTCCACGCCCCAAAATATACGACAAGTTGTGGAAAATTGCTTCTGCGATATCCGGCCGGTTCATCGTGTAAAGATGGATTCCTTTGACACCGTTGGCGATCAGGTCAATAATCTGCTCAGTCGCATAAGCAATACCTGCCTGTTTCATTGCGGCAGGATCTGAACCAAACTTGTCGATAATGCCGCAGAACCGATTGGGCAACTCAGTACCCGACAGCTGAACCGACCGTTGAATTTGACGCGCGTTGATAACCGGCATAATACCAGCCAAAATGGGCACGTCGATACCTTTGGCAAGTGCTCGATACAAAAACCGATAGAGAATATTGTTGTCAAAAAACATCTGGGTTGTCAAAAAGTCGCAGCCCTCATCAACCTTCATCTTCAGATAATCCAGATCCAGATCACGGTTGGCACATTCGACGTGCCCTTCCGGGTAACAGGCCGCCCCGATGCAGAAGTCCCCTTTTTGTCTGATCTGACGGATTAACTCATACGCATGTTTATAGTGACCGGGAATCGGAACGGATGTGTCGCGGGGCGGGTCACCACGCAGCGCAAGGATATTTTCAATCCCATTTTGTTTAATTTTATCAATCACCCGGTCAACCTCATCGGGGNNACGATGAATAACAAGTCAGATGTGCGATTGAAGTAATACCGCACTCCTTCTGCACCATCGACGCAATCTCAACAGTATTTTTAGAAGTGCCGCCGCTGGCACCATAAGTAATGCTGATAAAATCGGGATGCAGGCTGGCAATCTTTCGTGCTGCCTGCTGCACGCCGGCAAAATCACTGTCTTTTTTTGGAGGAAACAATTCGCAGGAAATTGTAACAGGCCTTGCATTTATAATGTCGCGTATTTTCATATTGTTTTCAATCCTTTTCTTTGTCTGGAGGGCGGATACCGTTCACAGACCAAATCTCTGCAAAACCGACCAATCTGGTCATTTTTCATTTATTTTCTTATATTATACTTGATTTCAGCCCATTTTTCAAGAAGAATTGCACGATTTACAACCGCATATTTTGGTTGATTTTATATGGGTAAAATATATAAAAGAACTTTACAATCCATCTTTTTTGTGTTAAAATAGCTATATCAAAAGGCTATTGCCTTTCCTTCACGCATGAAAGGAGCACCCATTTATGGAATCTCGAAGCATTAAAATTACATCGCATCAGCACCCTCGTGTCAACATTAAGATTATTCCCGGCCATTTTGCAACCAGCCATTCTCATGTAAATTATTATATTGATATGACTTCTCTGAAAAGTATGCACCTGATGGCGAAAGAAGCGGCTGCCGAGCTTGCATCTTCTTTTTTCACTACTCCGGTTGATACAATTGTCTGCCTGGATGGTACAGAGATCATTGGTGCATTCCTGGCCAGAGCGATTGCAAACTCCGGTCTGGCCGGCATCAATCGTGACCTCTCGATCGCAGTTATTACCCCTGAAATCAATCCCTCCAACCAGATGCTGCTCCGTGACAATGTGCAGAAGATGGTCAATGGAAAACATGTTGTTTTGTTGGTCGCATCGGTAACCACCGGTAAAACCATCAACCGTGCGTTGGATTGTGTCCACTATTATGGTGGAACACCGGTCGGCATCGCCGCAGTATTCAGTGCGGTCGATCAGGTCCAGGATATTCCGATCAGCGCGATCTTTACCGGAGCTGAGGTCCCGGACTATGAGATCTATCACAGTTCTGACTGCCCTCTCTGCAAATCTGGTCAGCGAATTGATGCAATGGTCAATAGTTACGGATATTCTAAACTTTAAAAGACATCTTCCTCTCTTCTTTTCCAAAAACGCCTTCCGCATTTTAACTGCGGAAGGCGTTTTTCCTTTCAGTTATTCTGCTTTAAAGAAACGGTGCCCGTCCAATGTAAACAGATACTCCAGGCAGTTTTCAAACCAGCTGGCGGCAGAACGTCCCGCCCACCTGGGAGCATAAAAAAAGGTTGCGCCCATCGACTGATCCTCACAGCTGCCATTTAGTACCATCTCAACTGCTCGAAGCGTATCTGCATCAGGGGGGTTCTTTTTGGAATACCAGTTGGAAAGCGAAGAAAACTGGTTCTTCTGGGTCAGTACCCCGGTGATCGTATCCGGGAATTGATCGGAACGTACCCGATTTATGATAACCTGTGCGATCACCTGCTTATGCTCAAGGTCATAGCCACCTGCTTCCTGCTGAACGATGTACCCGAGCATCTGCTGCTCAACTGCCGTATAACAGAGACTATCTGACGCCTCTGCCTGCAGCGGCAGGCAGCAGCAAAACACCATCAGAGCCATCATCGCAACCATTTTCTGCATGAATTTTTTCATTGAATCCTTCCTTTCCCGAATGAAATCTTCTGTACAACAGTTTTGCACAGCTTTTCCATCCGCCTTTCAATGTATGGAAAGAAAGGGTTGATTATAACCGGAGTTGTCCGCTTTTTTCATCCAACGCAGTACATTTCTGCGATTAAACCAAAAAAACAGGCTGTACAGATGCACAGCCTGTCAATATAGATATAAGAATAATACAATTATTCCTCAGTCTTGTTATCGGAAGGTTCTTCCTGTACAGGTGCGTCATTGGAAGCAACCACTTCAATCTTAGGTTCAGATTCTGTAGTCTCATCCATCGAAACAACCTCAGGCTTAACCTTAGGCTGGGTCAGAACAGCCGGTTTTGCAATCCGGTTGATATCACAAACCATATTGATGAACGCAGAAGAAGCCATCACATGAGGAGCAGCTGCTTCAGCAAACAGGATCGGGAAATCTCTGTTGGAATTGACCTGAATCTCAGTCAGCTTATCAATCATCTGGTTGGTGTTCATCTCAACCAGCATCATCTTCTGAGAAATCTTGGAAACAGTGTTCTCAGCAACCGACTTAACACCAAAGACCGGGCAAACGGCTCTGCCGTTCTGGCCGATAAAAGCAGGACGGAACTTACCGGTCTGCGCATCTTCTCTGGTGGTGCCTTCAGCAGCGATCATATAGAACTTGCTGTGAGAAACACGGATATTGTGCAGAGCCTGAATTGCTCTGGCCTGATCCAGATAGGGTTTTGCATCCTTCTGGAGCAGCTCACTGATAACATACGAGCACATATGAACCGTGCTGCCAACATATTCCTTGCCGCCCTCATAAACAACAAAGCCAAAAATACCGGGAACCATCAGGTTATTCAGCAGAGTAAAGATATTGGCAAAGGGAATCTTCGCAATCAGTGCAGTATCATCAGCAACGCATTTATAGTTTCTGGCAACCTGATCCGCAATGATCGAGCCAGTCGCAATACGGATAACCGGCAGCGGACGCTGCTGGTTGAGAGGACTGATCAGAGGACGCAGTCTCTCACCCTTTTCCAGCTCTTCCAGAGTAGTACGGGGGTCCAGGATCAGATAGCAATCACGTTTGCCTTCATACATTGCCTTTGCAATGCTTTCAATCTTTTTCATCAATTCAGCCTGAGGACCGCTGAACTGTTTAACATTACTACCAGGTTTTTTATCCTGAGCGGGAGCGGATTCCTGACCGCCTTTGGTCATCGAGATCTTGGGAGTCTCTTCAGTTGCCGCAGCG